>NZ_JAWLCK010000021.1:0-16542 GCF_041687175.1 Lutispora sp. | reverse complement strand
CCTAATAGCTCTGCACATAAACATCCTGATATACCCATGACCAACATCTCCTTAATAATATTTAAATAATTAAAATAATTTACACCTCTATACATTACCTTCTATAATAAATTATGTTTCTAATAAGACAAGGGTTACTAGTTTTCTAACAGATAAGCAGTGTATTGTTAAATAGATTTATCAAAGGCAGTAACCTCAAGAACTTTATTTCAATATTTCATCTTAATATAAATTTTAAGCAGGATTTCTTTCAATGCAGGCTAATACATACCTAAATATTAAAAAGGAAATCCTGCTGACAGGCTAAGCTAAACGACCAAATACAATTTTGTCTACTGATACAAAAGCATTGACATCAAGCAGTTTTGTAAACTGTACTCTGGCTGCAGCAGCTCCAGGAGGCGCTGACTCTGTAATACCTGTATATACCAACCACTGAGGGAAAACAACACCAGGATTAGCAGTGCTAAAAGCTACCAGGCTAAGCCCTAATCCAATTTCTTTACCCCTGTCATCCAACCAAAGCACCCTGATGACTATATCTGTGGTAGCAATTCCCCCACCTTCTCTTTCAACTCTAAGGCCACAGTTGAACAAAAAACAATGACCTTCTCCATTATCAATAGAAACATCTTGGAATAATGAAGCTCCATTTATTTCAAAAGATGCTCGAAAATCCCCTTCATATGTCTCGTTTGAGGCAACGGCTGATACACCTACTGCAGCCCAATTATTTAACCCATCTTCAAAACTGGGGTTAATAATCAAATTTGGTGATCCTGCCCTGGCAAAAATAACCTGATCAATTCTAATAACACTTCCTTCGCCCAAAGAAGATTCAAACAATATACGTGCTTTTACTGCATTGTCAGGGGCTGGTTCTGTTAAATCCAGATATGTCAGATAGTTTTCCTGTCGAGGTAATGTTTCCGATGGAATTATAATTTCCAATCCCGGTGAGCCGATTATATTATCCCCTGCATCCAACCATAATACCTGAACCTCCAAGGTTTCAGACATATGTCCAGAGGCGCCGAAGCTAAACAAGTATGAAGAGTTCGGCGGTTGAGTATCTATTGGTACATCTTGATAAAGGCTTCCCCCAAGGATGCTGGCTATATTATTTGCACCTTGCAATGGAGTTTCAAAATCAGGAATATATGTGGTAGTAGTCCAGCCGGTCAACCCTGCTTCAAAGCTGGGATTTTCTAACAAATTTATTGAACCCACTGGTGCCATGATCACCTGATCTATAGAGACTGACGATTCCTCTTCTCCTTCAGCTTTGCTAATGATAAGTCTTGCAAAGGCAGTATCGGGAGGAGGGTTGTCAGTAATATCAAAGAAAGTTATCCTTGAATTGTTAACTCCATCAGTGATACCTCGGGATATAAACATTTTCAGCCCAGTAGCAATGAAATTATGATTATTATCAAGCCATAGCACATCTACTGTCAATTTAGGTTGGTTAACACTGATAACATTGAAGCTTAAAAACAAAGGAGAACAGTCAGTACCTGCCAAAACCACATCCTGATACATGCTGGCTACATTAGCATCCATGAATGCTACTTGTGTTCCCTCAAATGGTATAATGTCAGATGTTGATACATTATCGTTGCTAATCCAGCTGGCCAATCCAGCTTCAAAACTTGGATTTTGCACTAAATTAAAGCCTCTGAATCCAACTATTGGGTTTATACCTCCACAACCCATGAAATATCATCTCCTCCCAAATATTCAATATTGATAAATTATTTCACATCTGTGCTATGTTCCCTATACTGTACAATATGTGCATAATTTGACAAGGGTTACTGGTTGCATAGTTTGTACTTCTGCATATTATTACTACTAAGAGAGGTGACATACATGAAAGTTTTACTGTTATCCATCATTGCAAAATGCGGTGTTTTCACTCATGTACGCGAATTGTCCTTATATCTTCAAAAACTTGGCATAAAACCTGTTATAGGTTTTATTCATAATGAAAGAACCATTAGTAAGTTTAAATTGACGGATACAGATCTACAGGCTATGATAAAATCTCTAAATGGAATAAAGCATTTTTTTTATGAATCCAATGAAGATTTGCTTGATAAAATCAGTGACATGAAAATATCCCTTGTGCATGCTCATTCTCCACTGACTTTTGCAGCGGCTATGAAGGTTTCAGATAATCTAAATATCCCTTTTGTTATAACCCTCCATAGTACGTTAGACTGGAGCAAACTTCACCCAATTTCAATGAAAAAAGCAGATTGCATTATTGCAATTGGACCTGAAGTTGCAAAATCAGCAGGCTCCAGTTATCAAGAAAAAGTCCATATTATTTTTAACGGCATTGATCTGGAACGCTATAAACCATATGAAAACACTTCCATCAATGGACCTTTGCGAATTATGTGGATGGGCAGAACCAATGGTGCAGCATCAATGGGTGCCCAGTACCTCGCCAGGGCAGTTCGAATACTAAGAAAAAAGGGAATACCCGTGGAGGCAAAGATTATTGGGTATGCCGTAGGCGCAGATGTTGGAGGTCTTAAGAACTACAACTGGGTACATGATCCATTGCCTTACCTTCAACGCAATCATATTGTATTTGCCAGAGGCAGAGCTTTGAGAGAAGCAATGGCCTGCGGAAACGTTGGAATATTAGTTGGTCAAGGCTATGGCGGCATAGTCAGAGAAGACTGGTTTGAAAATGGTAAAAAACCTCAGCTTAGCGGTTCATTAAAACATGGATACAAAAAGCATGATGTTTCATTGATTATGAAAGATATACTATTTTTCCATAGGAATCGTACAGAGCTTGCAAAAGCAAGAAAAGCCGCAAGAAAAATAGCAGAAATGCATTTTGATGCAAGAATAATGACAGAACATACCTGTAACGTATATCGGAAAGCCCTTAAGCTCCATTCCCATAAGCAAAACAATGGCAATGATATCCCATTTGAAAATCAATAAATCTAAAGGGTCTATTGTAAAATCCAAATTATGCAATAGACTCTTTAGATTTATGAAGGATATACATAACATAAATAGAATTAATCAATAATAGAATAAATCAACATTTCATATTTAGGAGGGACTCCTATGAATTCAGAACGATTGATAAATACTTTTTTGGATCTGGTAAAAATCAATAGCGTCAGCAAGGATGAAAAATCCTTAGCCCTTGAACTGAAATCCAGACTTGAAAAATTAGGATTTGAAACATACATAGATGATGCTGACAAAAAATCCGGTTCCAACACTGGAAATCTTATAGCCAAACTGAAAGGCAGCAAAAATGTGCCTCCTATGATGCTATCTGCCCACATGGATACAGTTAATCCTGGACTCAATATTACACCTCAAATAATAGACGGTGTGATAAGAAGCGATGGAACAACCATTCTTGGAGCAGATGACAAGGCAGGCATTGCAACAATACTGGAAGCTGTAACATATATAATAGAAAACAATATACCCCATGGTCCCATTGAAATAGTATTTACTATATGCGAAGAAATAGGTCTCTTGGGGGCAAAATATCTGGATCATTCAAAGCTTCAATCCAAAAACGCCTTTGTATTCGACAGCAGCGGCGAAGTTGGAACTGTTATTATTCAGGGGCCTGCGCAGAAGCTGATAAATGCTACAATAAAAGGCAAGGCTGCCCATGCTGGTCTTAATCCCGAAAAAGGCATAGATGCAATAGCAACAGCAGCAAGAGCCATAAGCAATATGAAGTTAGGTCGCATTGATAATGAGACAACCGCCAATGTTGGAATAATTAAAGGAGGCCATTCAACTAATATTGTATGCGATTTGCTGGAATTGGAAGCAGAAGCCAGAAGTCTTGATGCAAAAAAGCTGGATAATCAGGTTAACCATATGATCCAATGCCTTAAAGATGAATGCAAAGCAGCGAATGCAGAACTTGATATAGATATTCAGGATTGCTATGATGAGTTTTCCATCGATTTGAATGACCCGATATTGAAAATTGTAGAGTCGGCTATGAAAAATGCAGGTATAGACTATAAACCTACATCAACAGGTGGGGGTAGTGATACAAACATACTGAACAAATCCGGCATAAAGGCAGTTACTCTCGGAATAGGAATGACCAATTCCCATAGTACTGAGGAATTCATAACCATAGACAGTCTGGAGAAAACTGCATTGTTCATTGAAAGTCTGATTCAGGAAATGAAATAAGGACAGTGGGGACAAAAAGAACCGTCCCCACTGTCCTTTTCTTAGTTAAATTATATATTCTTCCAGCATCTTTTCTGGTTCACCAACTAAAATGCTTTCCGGTACATCTTTAAACTGTCTGAAGTTTTCTCTGAAGCTTTCAGCCAGGCTATTAGCCTTTCTGTAGTATTCGTCAAGACTATACCATGTATTAGGTGGGTTTAAAACAAGGTTTGGAACATTAGGACATTCTTTGGGTATTGCAAGGCGGAAAATCGGATCCGTCATGTACTCTACATTGTCCAAATCGCCATTTATAGCAGCCCTCACCATTGCTCTTGTATATTTAAGCTTCATTCTGCTGCCTATTCCGTAAGAACCGCTGGCCCAACCTGTATTGACCAGGAAAACTTTTACATTATATTTATCAATCTTCTCCCCTAACAACTGAGCATAAACCTGTGGTCTCAGAAGCATAAAGGGAGCTCCAAAACATGTTGAGAACGTAGCCTTTGGATCTACTATACCCCTTTCTGTTCCTGCCAGCTTGCTGGTATAACCGGACATGAAGTGGTACATGGCTTGTTCTTTCGTTAATCTCGCAATTGGAGGAAGAACTCCTGTTGCATCTGCAGTCAGGAATATTATTGTCTTCGGTATTCCTCCGACACCTTCAAGAATTGCATTGTCAATGTGTTCAACTGGGAATGCAGCTCTGGTATTCTCTGTATACCTGTCGTCATCATAATCCGGCTCTCCTGTATCTTCATCTATTACCACATTCTCCAACAATGCGCCTTCTCTGATAGCTGCCCAAATCTGAGGCTCGTGCTCTTTAGAAAGTTTAATACACTTAGCATAGCAGCCTCCCTCAAAATTGAAAACTCCGTTATCGGTCCAGCCATGCTCATCGTCTCCTATTAGTTTCCTATCATCATCTGCAGACAATGTGGTTTTTCCTGTTCCAGATAACCCGAAAAATAATGTTACATCTCCGTTTTTTCCCATATTAGCAGAACAGTGCATAGGTAAAACACCTTTGAATGGAAGTAGATAGTTCATTACCGTAAATATGGATTTCTTTATTTCTCCACAATACTTTGTTCCACCGATAAGCACTATCTTTTTCTCAAAATTAAGTACAATAAATGCTTCTGAATTTGTTCCATCGACCTCTGGATCAGCATGTAAATCCGGTACAACATAAATATCGAATTCTGGTTGGAAATTTACCAACTCTTCTTTTTTAGCCTTTCTTAACATCTGTTGAGAGAATAAATTCTGATATGCAAACTCATTAATAACCCTTACGGGCATTCTATATTCTTTATCAGCTCCAACAAAACCCTCGAATACAAAAACTTCTTTGTATTTAATATACTCTAATACTTTAGCATACAATTTGTCAAAGTTCTCCATTGTCATTGGCATGTTTCCTTTGTTCCAATTCACATGTTCATGAACAGATGGTGTGTCTACTATAAATCTATCGTTAGGTGATCTTCCTGTATATTTGCCCGTATTAACGCACAAAGCTCCATTACTAGCAATAATACAGCCTTCTTTTTCAACTGCAATATCAATCAACTGTTTTATAGGCAAATTATAATGTATCTTGCTGCATTGGATTTCCACTCCATCCATAGAAGCATATAGCCTGTTCAAGTTTTTTACCCCCTAAAAAGCTAAAATTTATATTTTTACCTTATATATTATATCATAATTAAATATTTGTGCTATACTTTTTAACAATATTTATATATTTAACAGAATTAAAAGATGATTCTATATCCTTTATAGATATGGGTTAATTAAATCTTTGTTTATATTATCCAAATCATCTGGTATAATTATTTCATGACTTTCCGAGGTGATATTGATTGAAAAAAAATAATGTGTATAAAGATTTATCCTGTTTGTATTTTGCAATCTATTGGGTTTTTGCCTGCTATACCCCTTTTTTATTGCTGTATTTGCAGGATAGGCAGCTTTCTTATGTTCAGATTGGATCCATATTTGCTTTAAACTCTTTAGTCAATGTTATGTTTCAGCCTGTTTGGGGCTATTTGACAGATAAATATATAGATATTAAAAAGGCTCTATACATTGCTGTTATTGCCAGTTCAATAGCTATAGTTTTGCTTGTTCAATCCTATAGATATCAATTTATTATTCTGTCAACCATAGTTTTTATAGCTTTTCAAAGCAGTATATTATCTCTAACAGACTCTTTGTGCTATAAGATAATAAACAGATACAATAACATAAAATATGGCAGGGTCCGTTTGATGGGCTCTGCAGGTTATGCAATATCTTCATTTGTATTAGGGCTGGTCATTGCAAGAACCTCTATCAACATAGCCTTTTATCTGTATCCCTTTTTTAGCCTGTTTGCAGTATTGTTTTTATACAGATTGAATTTTAAAGATGAAGCTCCCAGAGAAGAAAAAAGCAAGGTAGACCCCTTACAAGTATTAAGAAATATGACCCTCCTAGTATTTTTGCTTTCTGTCACAATCGCAAGTATTTCATATGGTGCAAATATGAGCTATGTTGGCGTCCTGCTGCAGGAAACGGGGGGAAATATACAAAATCTTGGATTGTTATGGTTTGTGGTAGCAATGTCTGAGATACCAGTGTTTTTTATTTCAAGCAAGATTATCAATAGAATTGGTTCTATCAATACCTATTTATTGTCGCTGTTGGTATTCTCATTAAGATTTTTCTTATGCACTCTTTGGAATAATACTTCATTTATAATAACTATTCAGTTTCTCCAAGGCTTTACCTTCCCGCTTTTCATGGCTGGTGGGTTGGATTATATGTCTGGTATTATACCGGCAGAGGCTCGATCCTTCAGCATATCTTTGATGTCAGCCTTAATATTTGGAGCTGGAGCTCTTATTGGAAATATGGGCGGAGGCATTATCATAGAAAACTTCGGTATATTCACTCTGTACCGAATTATGTCTGTCATATCCTTCACAGCTTTATTGATTGCCATGACACTAAAGAAAATAAGAGGAAGCAAAGCTCCCTCGTTATAGTATAAACCTCTTATAGTATGAACATTGCTACTATAGTTGTCGCCACAAGTCCTATAATAACAGGTACCAGATTCTTTCTTGCAATATCCATGGGCTTTATTCCTGTTATTGCCGCAACTGGAATTACAGCCCAGGGTATGATGGTGCCACCCCCAACCCAAATTGCAGCTATCTGACCTAATGCGCATAATTTTGCCACGCTTACATTAACAGCCGTACCGAATACCTTTGCGATGGAACCGGCTAAATTCATTCCTGAAAATCCCGAACCATCAAGACCTGTTATTGCACCAACAGTGGTTTCCAGAATAGCTGCAACTGGCTTGCTCAAAGCAACGCTTGAGGCAAGAAGAAGCCCCATATCTGATAATATACCCATTGAACCTTCAGGAAGAATATCGCCGAATACTGTTGTAAAAGGTCCTACCTCTCCCAGATAAAAGAACCCTGCAATAGGCAAAATGGGTCCAAATATCTCCATACCGAAAGCAAAGCCTTTTTTGATATATTCTGCAATCTTCTCTAAAGCTTCTTCTTTATAAAGTACACCACACAAAACACAGAGAACAATTGCTGCAGTACCACCTACCAAGGCTGTGGCATCTCCTCCTACCAAATTGAAGGCAAACATTGCAATTATATCCAACAAAAACAAAATAGGTACAATGATTGCAGTCCATTTTGCAATTTTAGGATATTTTATTGTATTCTCCACATTGTACATTTCAACTTGTGGTTTAATAATGTTTCCTGATTTCATATCTCTCTTAAGAATGATATAGGAGGCTGCAACTGTTACAATAGCCATAACCGCATATAGAGGAATTCCCTGATACATAACATCAACTACCGAAACACCTCCGGATGTTGCAGTTATAGTGGGTGCCCCTTGAATGATGAAATCAGTTGACAATCCGATACCATGGCCGAATATATTCATCGCCACAGCAAAACCTATAACCGGCAAGCCTACTCTTATGGCAACAGGTAAAAGAACTGCACCAATCAATGCTGTAGCCGGTGAAGGCCAGAAGAACCATGATACTAATAACATTACTATACCTATTGTGAAAAAAGCTGCATCAGGGGTTTTAATAATCTTTGCTATAGGAGCTGCCATTAAATAATTGGCACCTATTTCCTCTAGCAGCTTAGCCATAGCAACAATAACGGAAATAATCATTATCACACTGATCAATTCGATACCTGCAACAATGAATGAATCAAATATGGCTCTTGTGGCACCAATTATGGAGCCTTTGGCAGCCAAACCTATTAAAAATACTCCTACAATACACGGAATGATAGTTTCTTTTCTAGCCATCATAAAACCTAATATGACTAAAACCATTATACAGTAAATCCAATGTGCTGCAGTTACGGACATTAACATCACTCCCCGATAACTATGATAATATCATAGTATTCGGGGAGTCATATAAGTGCTACATAAATCCTAAAACTTCATACATCGCTGATAGTAAAAATGTATTAGCACATCTGTCCAGCACAGCAAGTCGAAAATGCTCAGGTGTCAAATAGGAGAATCCATCTGGAGTTCTTATCAAAATGCCGTGATTGACCAATTCATTTCTAAGCTCATAAGCGTCCATATTTTTTTTAGTGATCTTAAGAAGGTGGAAATTTGCTTTCGATGGATATACTTCTACACCTTTTAATTTAGATAATCCATTGTAAAGAAATGACCTCTCCTCTTTTATCCAATCATGGGACTTGGATATATAATCCGTATCCTTAAATATGCAACTACCAGCAATTACTGCTGCTGAATTAATGCACCATGGTTGCTGGATTTTTTTTATTTTCTCACATATGCTCCTGCTATAAGTCACAGCATATCCCAGCCTGATTCCCGGCATACCGAAAAACTTTGTGGCTGCCCTGATTAAAACTGTATTTTCAAAATCACAAAGTCTTGATAAAAATGAGCTATGGGGGTAATCATCAGTGAATTCGATGAATGCCTCATCAATTATTAAAATACAATTCTTTTTATTTAATTCAGCAGCTATATAAACAAGGGTTGATATATCCATTAAAAATCCTGTCGGATTGCTTGGATTGCATAAAATTACTATGGATTTTTTTTCGACTTTATCTAAAAACAATTCTATATCTATTTGGGAAAAATCATGATTATAGCAGGAAATTTCCTCATACTGAATATGAGATATTTGAGCTGCTTTTTTATATTCTGAAAAGGTAGGTCCCATTGTGAACAGTTTATTATAACCCAGACCGTCCACAATAGAATATATAAGATCTACAGCCCCATTCCCTACCAATATATGTGCATTATCATCCAAGACTAGATAATCTTTAATATTTCTTTTTAGTTCTCGGTACTCTATATCAGGGTACCTGGCAAATACACCCATATTATCAGTCAGAGCTTTTTTAAAGCTTTGAGGAATACCTGCCGGATTTATATTAGCACTGAAATCATATAATATATTTTTGTAATCATATATGTTTCCGCCATGAAAACTCATATTTTATATCCCCTTTAGAAAGTAAGTTATAGCTGAAAAAAACATTAAAGCCATAAACCAGCTGGCATACATAAGCTTTACCATTTGTTTTATATCTTTTGCCTCTATTGATTTTGTTTTATCACCAATTGTTGGTTTAACAACAAGCTTGCCAAAATAATAATTATTTCCTCCCAGCATTATGCCCAAAGCCCCTGCCGCTGCTGCCTCAGGATAGCCACTATTGGGACTCAAGTGTTTTCTCCCATCCCTTAGAACAATTCTAAAGGAATTCTTATAGTTCATACCTAGCGTAAATGCTCCTATCACCATAAAAAGTGCTGTTAAACGTGCAGGTATGTAATTAGCAATATCGTCTAGCTTTGCAGAAGCCCATCCAAAATCCCTATACCTGTCATTTTTATATCCTACCATAGAATCCAATGTATTGATGGCTTTATATGCCATAGCAAAAGGCGCTCCTCCTATAAACATATAAAAAAGAGGAGCTATGATGCCATCGCTTGTATTTTCAGATACAGTCTCTATGACACCTCTGCCTATATCTTTTTCATCAAGCCTGTCTGTATCTCTGCCCACTATGTAGGACAGCAGTTTTCTGGCCTCAGGTAAATCATTCTGTAATAAGGCATTCATAATTTTGTAGGCTTCTTTGTGGAGACATCTACCTGCTATACAGTAGTACATTAATATTGCACTCAGTACAAAGCTAAACCATTGGTTAATAGCTTCAGAAAAATCCAGTATAATATATACCAGTCCATAGCTTATTAGCAAAGTTGAGATAGTCAGGAGAACTCCTGCTATTCTTAAAGCCTTGCTGCTTTTACATGTTTTTCTTATTGTCTTCTCAAACAAATTGATATAAGAAGCTATAAGCCTTATTGGATGAGGCATATTATAGGGATCACCGACGATCAAATCCATTAAATTAGCAATCCATATCTGAAGCATCTGTCTTTTTCTCCAGAATTTCGTATATTTTATCCATATTCAAGCTCTTTCTCACTGTGTCTGCAATTATATCTAGCTGTTTTTCCTTATCTATATTTTCTTCTACTCCATGTGATTGCTTATCCCCTAAGCTGTCTTCCTCAGGCAGTTGATGCTGCACATAAGGAACCACACCTAAAACAGGTACTTTTATTATTTCTTCAAGCATTCTCAATCCTGGCTCTAATAATTTATAACTCCCCCTGAACTTATTTATAATGACTCCTTTAACCCTTTTCTTTTCTTCTTCATCGAGAAGCAGCATGGTGCCTGCCAGTGATGCAAAGACGCCTCCCTTATCTATATCCCCTACCAGTATGACAGGAGCATCTGCAATTTCTGCCATTCCCATATTGACGAAATCCTCTCGTTTAAGATTTATTTCTGCTGGGCTTCCAGCTCCTTCAATGATCACAATATCACTGTTTTGGGATAGTTTATGATATACAGCAGTAATTTTTTCCTTTAGTTGAGGTTTAAACTTAAAATACTCTTCCGCCGCCATCTCTTTATAGAGTTTTCCTGATATTATAACCTGAGACTTCTTATCTGTAGTAGGTATCAGCAAAACAGGATTCATGTCCGGGGAAGGTTCTTTCATGCAGGCCTGGGCTTGCATAGCTTGAGCTATTGCTATTTTATAACCTTCCTTTGTTATGTGAAAAATTAAAGACATATTTTGGGATTTAAAAGGGTTTACATTATATCCGTCTTGGGTAAATATCCTGCATAAAGCAGCACAAATAATGCTTTTACCCACTGAGGACCCTGTACCCTGTATCATAATTGATTTTGCTTTCATATTTTACTCCTTCTTTGTCAAATGCAATTTATTTTCCTGATGGTGCAATGGCCTTCTTCTATTTCCAATAGACTGTATTTTCCGTGTTCAAAATGAAAACTCCAAAAGCCTTCCTCTTTTAGTCCCAGCAAAACTGAAACTATCACTCTCATACACCCTCCATGGGTTATTAATGCAACATTTTTACCTTCATTTGATTCAATGATTGTTTTAATAGCATTACTAACCCTGGAATAAAAATCTCTAAAACATTCTCCCTTTGTAGGGTTCATGTCTCTCCAGTCCTCCATCCCCATCTTCCAATCATCTGGATAGAGCCTGGCAACATCGTCGTAATGGCATCCTTCCCATAGACCAAAATCCATTTCTCTCAATTGCTCAATAATATCTATTACTAATCCTTTTTTTGAAGCAAGTACTTGAGCTGTTTGTATACATCTCTTTAAGGGACTGGAAATGATAACATCCAATTTAATGTCATCCATAGCTCTTTCCAGTTCTATACATTGCTTTTTACCTTCATGATTCAAATCTGGATCCTTACTGCCAAAAAAAACTCCAGGCTTGTTAAAATCAGTTTCGCCATGCCTGATAAGATACAATTTAAGCATTAGAATATATTCCTTTCCAATATATATATAAAGATTATGAAACATATTTCAGCCAATTCACTGGCAGCTCCTAATGTATCTCCTGTCATTCCATCTATCCTGTCAACCACCATTTTTCTGAAAGCCAGTATTATAATAACGCTTCCAAGTAATGCCATCAGCCCTTTTATGGAGCCTAGGCCTAAGATCATAAGAATACCTGATCCAATACCAAGAATAAGTCTTTTTACAGACATATGGGAATAGAAGAGACCTCCCATGCCTCCATTAGCTCTTGCATATTTTGATATTCCCATAAGTAAGAGAACAAGAGTTTTAGCAACAACAGGGGCTAAGATTATGGCAAGACCTATGGCTCTGTATGGCAGTGAATACAACAGGCTCAGTCTGAAGATAAAATCTAATACTATAGCGATTACTCCATTTGTACCTATCCTGCTGTCTTTCATTATTTCCAGCATTCTTTTCTTGTCTCTGGCAGAAAATAAACCATCACAGGTATCCCCAAGGCCATCCAGATGTATGCCTCCTGTAATAAATATATTTGATGTCAGCCACAAAACCGGGGCAAGGGTATCACCTAGTAAATATCGAGCCAAAGAGTATAATCCATAGTTAAACAAACCTACTATCAAACCTACAAGGGGCATAAATACTATTCCCCTTGAAAAATCTTCTTCTTCGGCATTTATATCTATTCTTATGGGTATTCTGGTAAAAAATTGTATCATTAAAACCAGGCTTCTCATAATATCATTTTATCCTGACGGGTATACCTGATACAGCCAGGTAAACCTCATCTGCCCTTTCCGCTGCAATTTGATTTATTCTCCCTGAAATATCTCTAAATGCTCTTGCCACTGGATTTTCAGGTACTATGCCCCAGCCCACTTCATTGGTAACCAGTATGGTGTCTGCTGGTGATACTTTTATCGCTTCCATCATGGTGATAATCTGTTCTTTTATGTGCTCCTCAGCTCTGTTATAGTCTTCAATCCTGGCATACTCCATATCATAATGAAAATACTCCAGCAATTGATTTGTGACCATAACCGTTATGCAATCCAGTAAAAAACAACTATAATCTTCACCGTATTTATGTATAACTTTATGGATATCTTTATAGGTTTCTACAGTCATCCATTCCTTATTTCTTGATTCCTTATGCTTTTTTATCCTGTCTTCCATTTCCCTATCGAAGGCTACTGCAGTAGCAATATAAAGCACCTTATCTCCATAGCTTCGTGCAAGCTTCTCGGAAAATTTGCTTTTACCGCTTCTGGCACCTCCGGTTACTAAAATGCATTTCCCCATTATATATCCCTACCTTATATCAACTAAAAAATCATTAAAGATAGTTGCCTCCTCAAAGGTTGCCATCTTTGTTATAATATCATTGGCAGCATCTAAGATATCATATGAAACAGCACAGCCGCTTCCCTCTCCTAACCTCATGTCCAGATTAAGCATAGGCTTAAGTCCTAATTCATCCATAACTATCTTATAGCCAGGTTCTGCAGAACAATGAGTTGAGAACATGTAATCCACAACCAGTGGGTTAAGCTTGTAAGCCAGCAAAGCCGCTGCTGCAGAGATTAAACCATCTATAAGAATTGGTATCCTATAATAGGCAGCTCCTATGAAGCACCCAGCCATTCCTCCTATATCAAAACCGCCTACTTTTGTCAAAACATCAACAGGGTCATTAATATCTGGTTTATTTATTTCCAACGCTTGTTTTATCACTCTTTTTTTATTCTCATAGGCTTCCTCTGTAAGCCCGGCACCTTTTCCTACTACAATATCAGCACTGCTTCCCGTAAAAGCCATTACAATTGCACTGCTGGTACTGGTATTTCCTATACCCATTTCTCCGGTGCCTAGAACTTCCGCTCCTTCTTTAACAGATTCTTCAACCATATCTATACCTGTCATTATTGATTTTATGGCTTCTTCCCTTGTCATAGCAGGACCCTTAGAAATATTCCAGGTTCCTTTTCTAATTTTTCTATAATACAAACCTGGATATTCCACATCTGCATTGATTCCAATATCAACCACCTTAAGCTTGGCACCTGCATGCTTTGCCAGCACTCCTACCCCAGTAAGTCCTCTTAGCATATTAATTGTTTGGATTACGGTAATGTTCTGAGGGCAACAGCTGACTCCCTCTTCTACTACACCATTATCTGAAGACATTACAATTAGCTGCCTGTTTTTCATAGGATTGTCAAGCCTTCCTGTTATACCGGAAAGCTTTATTGCTATATTCTCAAGTTGTCCTAAGCTTCCCAAAGGCTTTGCCAGATTATCCAGTCTCTCTTTCGCCTTCACTTTACTTTGTTCATAGGCTCCTTTTATTTCTGCCAGTATCTTCTCCAGGTCTTTCAAATAAATCCTCTCCTTAATTAAAATAAATAAAAAAACCACACCTGAAGTGTGGGAATATACATAATCAATCATCCCCTCCCTCCGAAGGTTGAATTTGGTATTTGGCAGGTTTCCTGGCTCATGGTTCATCTTACTCTCCAGCCTTCTCGGTCTCCCAATGGCTAAGTTGGATTTCATCCCCATATACAGTAGCGGGGGCTGCAGCAGCTTTTCACTGCTTTCCCTTTTAACCTCGGTATGCATAACATCCCCAAGGCACCAAAACTTATTCTATTGAATTTATTATAATGTTCTTAAAAAAATGTGTCAATGTCATAATCCATTCTATTTGAGTCCAAAATTTTTGCTAAGACCAGTAACACTTTAGGCAACAAAAAATATTATGATATTAGAGGTGGGTGACACCTAAAATTAGGAGGTGAACGGTATATGGGCAAGGATTATGGCAAAAAGGAATGCAGAGAATTCAAAATTAAGAATTTCCCAGATAACATAAGAGAGCTGCTATGTATGCTGGCAAAGGATGATAATAATAGAGTAACAATCATATTGGATACATGCGAAGACTGTATTCTGGAAGATGTATGTCTGGTAGCAGTAATAGGCGATTTGGCAGTATTCCGTTACCATGATAAATTCAAATTTGTAGATGTTCATTGCATATGCACTGTAATAGTAGATTGCGAAACCATATTGGATGAAGTTTTAGAATCAAGCAATCGTTGCAAATGCTAAAAAATTGAATTATGTGAAGTAACATTAATAAATCCGGCCTTAAAGCCGGATTTATTAATAATACATTTTTCTATCTAAATACTCTTGAACTAATCTTAGGGTCTCTCCAAACCTCTGGAAATGGACAACTTCTCTCTCTCTTAAGAAGCTCAGTGTTTCAATAACACCTCGGTCATTGGTAGACTGAATCAGATGCTCATAGGTAGTTCTGGCCTTTTGTTCTGCTGCCATATTTTCATGTAAATTAGTAATTGGATCTCCAATAGCCTGTATATAAGCCGCAGTCCAAGGTACGCCGGCTGCATCATGTGGGTAAAGATCTTTGCCGTGCTGTATATAATGAGGCCCTATCCCCGCTTCTTCCAATTGCTTTGGAGTAGCCTTTTCAATTATTTTGTATATCAAAGTTCCTATTATTTCCCAATGGGCCATTTCTTCAGTTCCAATATCTGTCAAAATAGCCTTTGCTTGGGGTATAGGCATTGTAGTTCTCTGTGTAAGATATCTTATTCCGGCAGAAAGTTCACTATCCGGTCCTCCATATTGAGCAAACAATAGCTTTGCTATCCTTAAATCTCCTCCTTCAACCCAAGCTGGATATTGAAGCTTTTTGTCATAGATCCACATATATTATTTTCCCCCCATCTCATAGTCAATTTCCCATGGCCAGGGATCCTCAATCCATCTCCAGTCTCTATTTGCTCCATTAGCTGCAATAAGCGGTGCATATTGATTCTCATACTTCTCTTTTAACTCTTTTGATTTACAGCTATATTGCTTAAAGACCATGAGAGCCTTTTCATCATCAGGATGAGTATCAAGATATAGATTCAGTTCAATAAGGGAAAAATCCAGAGCCATTATCTCTTTTAAAAGCTCTAGTCTATCCTTGCTGATTTTCATTTTATAAACCTCCTTTTTTAATCATCTTCAGATCTTTTCTTCTTGGGGTATGGGTCGTAGAGTTCAGGAAAGATTGTGCCCCTCATGAGTCCTTTCTTAGGCTCAAAAATTTTATCCATTACCTGAAATGGTACATAAGCTCTAGCCAATCTAAAGCCTGGACCCATCATCTGGGGCAAAGCATACATTTTACTCTTTTTCATCTAATTCCCTCCTTAACAGATCTCCATACCATAATATTCAGGAAAAGGAGGCTTTGCTACAAAATCGAGTAGGAGATAGGTGATTAGTTCACCTATCGACCTCTCACACCACCGTGCCTACCGTTCGGTACACGGCGGTTCTCTAGTTTTCACATATTT
>NZ_JAWLCK010000020.1:0-32737 GCF_041687175.1 Lutispora sp. | reverse complement strand
CTTATGAATTAGCTTTTTTTACTATATTATTTATATTTTTATCTTATATATTTATGCATAACTAACAACAGCAGGATTATTCCACAATTAACACCATTAACTGATATAGGCTGGAACATCCCGCTTATCTTACATCTAGTATAGCATATTATAAGATTGTATGTAATAGATGAACATTATTTACTTCAAAGTATAACCACCCTTTATGATCAGGAACACTTCTGATTCTGCCTTGACGCCTCTTCCGTCATTCCTTGAGGCAATAAGCATATGATTATTGACTATAGCCTCTCCCCCTTGGAGATCCTTTGCCGATGTTATATCAGACAACCCTCCATTAGTGCCGTACAAAGCTGTAGATTTGCCTGACCTGATTATAATTTCGGCTCCTTCTCCTGCGATCAGCATCTGCCCTTTCTTAAGCTGAACAACTTTAAATGTAAGAGCATCCTCTACTTTCTTTTTTAGCTCTGAAATTTCTGCATCCTTTTGGTCCAGCTGTTCCTGATAATTAGCCAAAGTGATGGAGTAACTTGCAACTTCACCACTTAGCCCCTGAGTAATGGAATCTATATAATATTTAATCTGATCAATTTTTTTATCTACAAAGCTTAATGTCACCAAGGGATCCTGCTCTGAGCCGGGAATAACACCATCTGCTGATCCTATAATAATAAAGATTGATAAAATAATTGCTGTTGTTATTACTACTATTTTTGTTTTTGTAATTGTAAAACTAATTTTCATCAATTTTCCTCCTGTTTCCCTTTTTTTCTATCTCAACTACTATTCGCCATATTAATAGAAATTCCTGTATATTTTACAGATTTGTAATATTGGAAAAACTGGTAAAGAAAATCGACAATTAAAATAAGCCACCGGAGAACCGTCCCCAGTGGCTCATATTGTATAGTCAGATAATCCAAAACTTATTTGGATACATTCATCTACTTTTTTCATTAATTCATCAGAAAGATGTCCTACTCTTTCCTTTAACCTTTTTTTATCTATAGTTCTTATTTGTTCCAATAAAATAACGGAATCTTTGGTAAGACCATATTCTTCCGCGCTGATTTCAATATGAGTAGGAAGCTTAGCCTTGTTAATCTGTGATGTTATTGCTGCAATAATAATGGTAGGACTATATTTATTGCCGATATCATTCTGAATAACAAGAACGGGTCGCACGCCTCCCTGCTCAGAACCAACAACGGGGCTTAAATCTGCATAGAAAATATCGCCTCTTTTTACAACCACTTCATTCACGCTCCGCAAGCCTTGATTCATACCTGCAAATAGTCTCATAATCAGCAGTAAGCCCAATTTCTGCTAGTGCAAGATTTATTTCAGTCATCTCTTGATAACCTTTTTTCATGCTTTCTATAAAATTAATTCTCTTAATTTCACTAATATAAAATCTCATTGCCTTCCTCACAAATTCACTTCTATTGCATTGTTCCAAACATACTGCGTTGTCAACTTCTTTCAAAAGGCTATCAGGTATACTGACCACAATTCTTTTACATTCAGCCACACTAGCACCTCCAGGTTTATCTATTGTCTTATCCAATATGTATGAAAAAAGTTTATAAAATATTCGTCCTCAAGACAACATGATTCTGAATTTATGCTAACCATATATAGTCTATTATATACCAGCTTTTGCATTTGTGCCATATATAAAATTTCCCATTATCTTGCCTATTCAGGATTATTCTTCATAGGGGGATATATAATTTACAATATCAACTATTTTCCCTTCTTTTACGTATACCCTTGGAACCCTTTTTCCAATCATACATACAACTTCATAGTTTATTGTTCCTAGTTTTTCTGCAATTTCATCTATTGATATAAAGGAACCTTTCTGCTTTCCGAATAATACTACTTCATCTCCTACTTTTACATCCTCAATACCTGTTACATCAATCATGCATTGATCCATGCAAATTCTTCCTACTACAGGTACCCTGATGCCATTTACCAATGCTTCCGCCTTCCCAGAAAGCATCCTGGTATAGCCATCTGCATATCCAATAGGTAATGATGCTATCTTAGATTTCTTTGATGCAATAAATTTTCTTCCATAGCTGACGCTTTCTCCCGAATTAATTTCCTTCACATGGGTTATTCTAACCTTTAGAGACATTACCTGTTTCAAGTTTATTTTATCCAACTCCACATCCTGGGAAGGAGCCAGACCATAGAGTATTATACCTGCTCTAACCATATCCAGATGCATTTTGGGGAGGTCGATTATAGTCGCACTATTTCCGCAATGTTTCAATCTTATCTTTATGCCTTCCTCTTCCAACCTATTGGCAACCCACATAAATTTATTAAACTGTTCTTCTGTATAGGTTTTATCTTTTTCATCTGCAATTGCAAAGTGAGTAAACATTCCTTCTATAGTCAGATTTGGAAGTTCATATATTTCTTTGATACAGTCTATTGCGCTTTCGTCAGCTCTCAAACCTATTCTTCCCATACCTGTATCCAGCTTAATATGAATCTTTGCTTCCTTGTTCTGCTTTACTGCCTCTTCTGACAGTGCTTTTGCCAATTCATAGGAGTATACTGCTTGTTCAATGTTGTTTTCTATAATAGCTTTAGCTCTATCTGGCTGTGTATATCCTAATACAAGTATAGGAACTGTTACATCAGAATTTCTTAATTCCAATGCTTCATCCAATACAGCTACGGCAAACCGGTCTGCTCCATTTTCAAGCAAAGTTTGAGCTATGTATTTAGCTCCATGCCCATAGCCATCGGCTTTGATTACAGCAGTCACTTTAGCCTTCTTATCCGTAAGCCTTCTGATTTCCTTCATATTATTGGCCAAATTGTCTAAATCAATTTCTGCCCATACAGGCCTTACAAGATTCATATCGTACATCACAGAACCCTCCTTTGCATTCTCACTACCATTATAGCACTTGTTTGTATTCTTTTTTCATCATTATATTAGTTTATTCCATATCAAATAAAGAGTCATCCAGAGAGGCATTATATTGGAAGTTATTGTACTCTACTTCCATAGTCTTAAAGCCATCCTTATCAAATATGTATAGTAACTTTGGTTGAGCATTTTTTACATTTACAAATAATAATGCTCTGCTAAAATACCGGTTTTCCTTATCTATTTTGCACTGAAAAACATAGTACTCCTCTTCTTCTATTCTCTCTTTAGTCCATTTTGCTTCTGAGTCATTTCTATAATACTCTAAAAAAGCAGAAATAAATGAATTATGTTCTTTGGTATCGGCAAAATTCTGAGTCTTAAAGGGTTTATCAATCTGGGCATGATAAATGCCGCATTGTCCATTGTTATATATCATTGTTTGTTTCATCTTACCATAATCATCATAGAATTCTATTCTGAATTTTCCTTGCTGTTTATAGTACTGTTTCAAATTATAGTAAAATATGCTTTTGTTATTCTTTACTGCCATCTTAGCCTCACAGCTGTAGCTTTCTGCGGTTTCCATCTTTTCCAATGTTTCTTCGGCGCTGAGCTTTGAAGCCGAACATCCTGTAATTATCAATATGACAATTATTATTATGGATAAGGCTTTTTGCAGCATTAGAGACCTCCTCTACATTCCCCCTATATCCATAATTGTATGCGGTATATATTTGATTATGTCAGAGGCAACCATTCCCCATTGTCCGTATTTTTCCGCTGCTTTGTCCCCTGCAGCTCCGTGTATATACGCTCCGCATACTGCAGCCTCCATGGGACTCATCCCTTGGGCTATAAAACTTGATATCACTCCCCCCAGCACATCTCCTGATCCTGCTGTTGCCATACCTGGATTACCTGTTGGGTTTATCCAGGTCTCTCCCCAGGGTGCAGAAATAATGGTCCTATAACCTTTTAGCACAACTATTACCTTATACTTATTTGCAAAGCTCTCCGCAGCTTCTAAACGATTTTGCTGGATTTCACTAGTGCTTATACCCATAAGTCTGGCCATTTCACCTGGATGGGGCGTTATTATTGTAGTTTCTGATCTTTTAAGCAAAATCTCAGGCTCATGGGATATGGCATTTAATCCATCTGCATCAAGGACTAATGGCTTAGAACAATTTATTATTGTATTAACCACTACCTCTCTTACCTGTTGGGTATTTCTTATTCCTGGCCCCATTAGAAGCACTGAAGCCTTCTCTGCACCAGATAGTATTCCTTCACAGCTTTGGGAAGTTAAACATCCTTCTCCATCATCGGCTAGCCCACTGGTTATCACTACAGGTATCTCACCTCTGACAGCGTCAAAAGCACCTTCGGGTACTGCCAGCTCCACAATACCTGCTCCGCTCCGCAGAGCAGCCTTAGCAGCCAATAACCCTGCACCTTCCATACCTCTGGAACCTGCTGCAATGAACACCTTTCCAAAGCTTCCTTTATGATTATGCAGCTTTCTTGGCTTAATCAAGTTTCTCAGTTCATCTTTTTCTGTTAAAAACCTTCTGATTCCAATACTGTCATAAACCTCTTCAGGAATGGACAAACCGCATATGCTTAACTCTCCACAGTAATATGGCCCGTCATTTATAACAAGTCCTATCTTAGGCAAGCCCAGTGTAATCGTCTTATCTGCCTTAATGCAGCTTCCTTCGGCAAATCCGGTATCACAATTCAAACCTGTTGGATTATCTATAGAAAGTACAAATTTATGCTGTTTATTTATTTTTTCAATAACAGCTTCATAATTGCCTCGAAGTCTTCCTCTGAAACCTGTACCCAGCATCCCATCTATAATAAGATGGCTTCTGGCAAGACTTCTATCAAACTCTGCCATATCCGGGTCTTCTATCACGTGAATAGGAATATTCAGTTTATTAATTATATGCAAATTAATCAGAGCATCGCCGGTTATTCTACTCTTATCACCGCAAATAAAAACATCCATATTCCAATCTATTGATGCCAGATGTCTGGCTACTGCAAAGCCATCGCCGCCATTGTTGCCGGTTCCGCATATTATGCAGGCATGAGCTTTCTTTGGCAATATCCCATTGCAAATATCTTTTTCAACTTCCTTCATTATGCCTAAAGCAGCATTTTCCATAAGGACAATTCCTGGAATATTATAATCTTTAATTGATGCTTCGTCTGCCTTCCGCATTTGCTCCGATAAGCATACTCTCAATATCCATCCACCTCTTTTCAATTGAAACCTCAGCCACAGCAGTTGCTGTAGCATAGTTCCTGCTGTGGGAAATACTTATATGAATATCTCCTATATAATTATCATCTGCATACTCTCTGGCTTTTCCGTTCAATCTTACAAAAGGCCTGCCTTTTATATCTCTGATTATTTCAATTTCCTTCCATTTGAAATTTCTAAGTCCAGTACCCATAGATTTAAGCACAGCCTCCTTGGCAGAAAAGCCACCTGCCACATGTTGTGGTTTCAATGCCTTGCTCTCCAGATAAGCCAATTCATCTATAGTAAACAATCTTTCTACAAATCTTGGATATCTATCCATAGTTCTCTTTATTCTTTCTATCTCAATAATATCTGTTCCCACTCCATATATGATCATATTTACCCCTCCGTTGTCTATCAATATTATGGATAATATTCTACATATGGATTAAATTATCCTCCAAAAAATAATGGGCTGTTGCTACAGCCCATTAAATTATTTAACTACTATATTTATAAGTCTGCCTTTTACTACAATGACTTTTACTATCTGCTTTCCTTCTATAAGGTCTTTAACCTCGTCATCTTCTAAAACAATATCCTCTATCTCCTTGTTATCTGCAGCGGATGGAACCATTATCCTGGATTTCACCTTTCCGTTTATCTGAACAGCTATCTCCACTTCATCCTTAATTAATGCCTTTGGATCCCACTTGGGCCAGGACTGATTAAATATGGAATACTCATATCCAAGCTGCTCCCAAACCTCTTCAGTAAAGTGAGGTGCAAATGGAGATAATATCCTCAGCAAATCAGCCACTACTTCTTCAAAGAACTCTATATTCTTCTCCTCTACTTCCTGGTCATACTTATATAATGCATTTAAAAGCTCCATCATTCTGGCTATGGCTGTATTGAAATGGAAATCTTCAGTGTCTGTTTCCACTTCCTTTATCGCTCTGTTTCTCTCATAGTTCAATTCCTTCTCTGGAGCAGCCATCTGAGTCTTAGCCTTTGTACCTCTTAATTCTATAACTCTCTCAGCAATTCTCTCAATCCTATTCAGGAATCTGGCAACAGCTTTTATACCTCCGTCACTCCAGGGACCTCCCTCTTCATAGGCAAAACCGAACATTAAATACAGTCTGAATACATCGGATCCATATTCATTGATAAAACTATCCGGAGAAATAACATTACCCTTGGATTTGCTCATCTTATTTCCATCGGGGCCTAATATTACTCCCTGATGTCTCAATGAGGTAAAGGGCTCATCGAATTTGAGATAACCCAAGTCTCTTAAAGCCTTTGTAAAGAATCTGGCATACAAAAGATGCATTGCAGCATGTTCTGCTCCGCCAACATATTTATCAACTGGCAGCATCTTGTTTATCCATTCCTTATCAAAGGGTTCAGCAGAGTTTTTATTGTCCGGATATCTTAGATAGTACCAGGATGAGCATACGAATGTATCCAAAGTATCTGCATCCCTCTTTGCAGGACCCCCGCATTTTGGGCATGTGGTATTTATAAACTCTTCACACTTTTTAAGGGGTGACTCTCCATCTGGAGTGAACTCAACATTATATGGAAGCATCACAGGCAGGTCCTTCTCCGGCACTGGTACAGTACCACAGTGTTCGCAGTATACAATGGGAATAGGTGAACCCCAATATCTCTGCCTTGATACCAGCCAGTCCCTCAATCTATAATTTATCTTTATTTCGCCCTTGCCTTCCTTGGCCAGTTCTTCCACAATCTTTATCCTTGCATCTTCAGATTTCATGCCATCATATTTCCCACTGTTAACCAAAACTCCATATTCAACATAGGGCAATGGGGCATCGCTTCCATCAGCTGAGTCAATAACTCTTACTATAGGCAGATTAAATTTAACTGCAAATTCATAATCTCTTTCATCATGGCCAGGAACAGCCATTACACATCCTGTACCATAGGTTGCCAGCACATAATCAGCTATCCAGACAGGCACCCTTTCACCTGTTATGGGATGTATAGCATAGGCTCCTGTGAATACACCAGTTTTCTCTCTTGTTGTTGATAACCTGTCTATTTCACTCTGCTTCTTAGCCCATTCTCTGTATTCTTCCACAGAATTCCTATATTCTTCAGTAGTTATCTTATCCACTATTTCATTTTCCGGAGCCAATACCACATAGGTTACACCACACAGTGTATCAGCTCTTGTGGTAAATACTTTGAATGCTATATCTGAATTCTCTATCTTAAACTGTATTTCTGCCCCTTCTGACTTGCCTATCCAGTTCTTTTGTATTTTCTTGGTTCTCTCAGGCCAATCCAGATCATCCAGCTTTTCCAGAAGTTCTTCCGCATAGGCAGTTATTTTGAAGAACCACTGGGTAAGATTCTTCTTGGTCACTTCTGAATCGCATCTTTCACAATGGCTGTCAATTACCTGCTCATTGGCTAATACAGTCTGACAGCTGGGACACCAGTTTACAGGAGCCTCTTTCCTATAGGCTAAACCTGCATGATACAGCTGTAGAAATATCCATTGAGTCCATTTATAGTAATCCGGTGTACAGGTTATGACTTCATAATCCCAATCAAACATGGCTCCCATTTCTTTAAGCTGTTTCTCCATGGTCTCAATATTTTTCATAGTAGAATCCTGAGGATGTATACCGGTCTTTATAGCATAGTTCTCTGCAGGAAGACCAAAAGCGTCAAAGCCCATAGGTTGAAATATTTCATAGCCCTGAAGCCTCTTAAATCTTGCCCAGGAATCTGTTGGCCCAAAATTATACCAATGTCCTACATGTAGATTTGCGCCGGATGGGTAGGAAAACATTTCAAGACAATAAAGCTTCTTATCTACTCTATCACGATTAAACTTATATAATTCTGTTTCCTCCCATTTTTTTTGCCATTTCCTATCCACTTCCACATTATACATGTCCATCACTCCATCCATTTTGATAAATTTAGAAAGAATAAATAAACCCGTCTCTTGGAAAGAGACGGGAAATCCGCGGTACCACTCTAATTGATTATTTAGCATAATCCACTTTAACCCTATAACGGCGGGTGCCGTCTTACCCTACTTTATTCAGGTAGCAGCTCCTGGGCGAGTTCGAAGATTGAAGACTGCCATTTCCCACCAAACCTGGCTCTCTTTAAGTTTCAAATTCCTCTACTACTCCCATTCTTCACTTTTGTAATATTGTATGTGATTTTAGCGCAAAATTTCATATTTGTCAATATTATTTATCTTTTAGCAGATTTTCATCCAGTTCCTCCATTTCAGTTGCACCCACTATACTGTGGAGGTATGAATAAAGCCTCTTTACTCTTTCTTCCATATCCACCTTTTTTTCAATCAGTGACATGAGGGTTTCTCTCATCTTGCTGATTTCTTGCTGAGCTTTCTCTGCTTCCATCTTATTTTCATTGATAAGCTCATAGGTTCTTTTCACAGTTTCCTTGAGCAATATAGCATTTTGCTGGTTTATAGCTGTTGGCAGAGTTTCCAGCTCCTCTAAAATTTTCGATAATCTGCTGTTAATCTGCAAAATTTCATTCTGGGCTTCATCCAAAGGTTGAATAAAAGCGTCATTTTTACTCTCGTTTAATTCATTAGAAAGATGGAGTATCTTATTCATAAGCACCTTTTTTCTTCTCTCCAGATCCTTATGTTCCTGCTCCAGTCTTTTTTCTTTGGATAGAAGTTCTTCCAGCTTATTAACTGTTTTCTCCATGCTCCTTGATTTAAAGTTTGAAAAAAGCTGTATCCATTCAGGTGTATATATTAAAATTGGTATTTTATTCTTTTTTATATACTCATCATCAATATGAACATCTTTCATATTCATCACCTTATTAATAATAATTTGTCCTCATCTAAATAATAGCATAAAGGCTTATAATTAGTATATAGTTACAAATGCTCAAAAAAAGAAGCCCTTATGGGCTTACATTATGTTAACATTTACCTGCCGAATACGGTTCCAACCGCATATAAAGTTTTATGAAGAACTTCTCTGTAATCCTCATCTTCAGGATTCAGACTGTTAATTACTACTTTACCGAAACTACCAGTAGAGTGAATATACTTTCCATCTCCAATATACATTGCTACATGTCCTGGAAAGTACAAAGCATCTGCAGGTTTAACTTCTTCCAGGGGAATCTGCTTCATATATTCTTCCTTTAATTTTGCATCTCTATATATGATTATTCCATTAAGCATGTATGACATTGATACAAAACCAGAGCAATCTATTCCCATAGGGCTTTTACCACCCCATCTGTATTGAGTATCCAAGTATAAAAATCCAGTCTCAAGGATGCTCTTCCTGACTTCTTCCTCTTCCTTATCTAAGTCAAAGTTGGGCATCTTTTTGCAAAATTCTTTCTGTACCCAGCCCTTTGTTCTGTCAATCAATTCAATTTCACACCATCTGTCTTCTTCTCTTCCCGTTAGATGTATAAATGCTCCTCTTGTAAGAGTAATAATCTGATAGCTTGCGTATTTTGGCTCTGCCATTACATCAGCTATATTGTGAGATATATAGTGATCGGCAATCTTAGGCCATTCTAATGCCCTTTCATTATCTATAAGTATATTGCTTTCGTGTACATAGCCTTCATAATCATAGTGGGTTCTTGCTTTATACCAGCCATTTCCAAGATCCTCTTTTAACTCAAGAACCATGCCATACAAACTTTCATCTGCAACTTCACTGCTAAAGGAAGGATTCAATTTTAAAGGTATAACATTATTCTTTGTTAAGGCTAACTTATTTTTCATACATAACACCTCTTACTATTTTTTGATTTATAAATAAAAAAATCCGGAGAAAAAGTCATTATAACCTTCCCTGCCGAATTTCATTTACAAAAAATAAATGCAGCGACATAGAACGAATTTGATAATTCAGTGGCTTAATAATAAATACCAATGAGGATATCAAAATCTTTATTGTATAAATTCTATATATTTTGAAAAATTCCTCTTTGTTTTTCATAATTTCAGTAATATTGAATATAAAATTTTTTTATGGTAATTTATACGATAAGGAGGAGATTAGCTGTGAAGTACACAACCAACACAACATATATTATAGGAAATTCAAAATCTCAGCAAAACAATCCCATTACCCATGTTTATGGAGCATTTTTCATTGCTTTTGTTGTAGATAACGAAACTGAGGAAATAATTGATGTAGAGTGCAATTCAATACTTCCTTTGACCAATGAATTCATAAAAACCATATTCATTGGAAAAAGCATGAGATATGAATATGATAAATTGAAGACAGAGATAGAAAAAAGATATCTGGGTTCATCTCAGAAGGCCATATTGGTTGCCTTCAAGGATGCTCAAAAAAAATATATTGATGTAAAGTCAGGGAAGAGTATTCAGTTATAAGCTGAATTTCTTCCCCTGCCACGTATCTCTTTCAATTAGCCTATCATCTATGGCATTCAATACTTCCCATTTATTGAGACTCCATCTGGGCCCTATCAGGGTAGCTCTTGGTCCGTCACCGGTAAGTCTATGGATGACCATGTCCGATGGAAGCCTTTCAAGGCAATCCACTACCAAATCCACATATTCATCTTTTTCCATGAGATTAAGCTTCCCTTCTTCATAGAGCTTTACCATTGGGGTATCTTTCATCAGATGCAGAAGGTGAAGTTTAATGCCTTGAGTTCTGGTATTTGCTACAAATTCAACAGTCTTTAGCATATCTTCCTTTGCCTCTCCGGGCAATCCCAATATGCAATGGGTAACAACATCTATGTTCCTCTTTTTTAATTCTTCAACTGCCTTAATGTACGTATCCAAAGGGTACCCTCTATTGATAAGCTCAGCAGTTTCTTCCCTAATGGTTTGCAAACCCAGTTCCACCCATAAATATGTCTTATTATTCAATTCTTCAAGCAGTTCCAATACATCATCAGGCAGGCAATCTGGTCTAGTGGCAATAGCTAAGCCAACCACATTTTCCTTATTCATGATTGTATAATATTTTTCCCTTAATACTTCAACAGGAGCATAGGTATTTGTATAAGCCTGAAAATAGCCAATATACTTGCCGCTTTTCCACTTTTTATTCATCATAGCCTTAGCCTCGTCAAACTGCTTTGACAGGTCATTGGTCTCCATTGTGAAATCACCAGAACCTCTGGGGCTGCAAAATATGCAACCACCTTTTGACTTGCTGCCATCCCTGTTTGGACAGGTAAAGCCTGCATCAAGAGATATTTTCATAACTTTTTCTCCGAATTTCTGCCTGAGAAAATAGTTTAAACTATGATATCTTTTATTATCCCATTTCATAACCATTTGCAATTCTCCCTGATAAATAATGAAAACTTATTATATAACTATAACATTATAATATATTTTTATCATCAATGCTCAATAATATATTTGCATGGTTCTTTTACAACCTGATGGAAAGCATAATAATACTTCAGTTAAATCTTCTGTCATAGATTTGAGAGAAGATTCATTGATAATTATTATGCTTCCAATTGAAGCTCATCTTATTATATAATGGGTTTATCTTACATAGGAAAGGAAGTTATTTGTATGAACAACAACCCTATAGTCACCATTAAAATGGAAAACGGCAAAGAGATGAAAATAGAGCTTTATCCTGATGTAGCTCCAAATACTGTTAGAAATTTTATATCCCTGGTAAACAAAGGATTCTACGATGGATTGATATTCCATAGAGTTATCCCAGGCTTCATGATTCAGGGAGGATGTCCCCAAGGTATAGGAACAGGGGGTCCAGGTTATTCAATTAAGGGAGAATTTTCATCAAATGGGTTCAAGAACGATTTGAAGCATGATAGGGGTGTTATATCTATGGCTCGAGCCATGAACCCCGATTCTGCAGGCTCTCAGTTTTTTATTATGGTGGAAGCAGCACCTCATCTTGATGGAGATTATGCTGCTTTTGGAAAGGTAACTGAAGGAATGGAGGTCGCAGATGAGATTGTAAGCACTCCTACAGATTTCAGAGATAAGCCTCTTAATGACCAAAGAATGAAAAAAGTTACAGTTGAGACTTTCGGGGCCAGCTACGAGGAACCTGAAACGATTTAGGTTAGCGTTGCCTGGGGGATTCCTTATAGTAGAACTCAGAGTTCAGAATTCAGAACTCAGAATTAGTGTATTTCTTTTGGGTCTTGTTGAGGAACACGGATTTACACGGCAGGTTCTTTTTAAGAACACAAAGGCATTCATATACAGTTATTGTAGCGGCATAAGTCAATCTAAGGGATATATAATATCGCATAAAATATTAACTTTGGTGACTCTATTGCTCATCTAAAAGAGAATTCTAACGGCGCAAAACGGGCATCCATGCCCTTCGCTCCGCAATTTGCGCCTAGCGCAACCTCCATGTTGCGCTTACGAATTCTCTAATTTAGATTTCGCAAAGATTCACTACCAAAGTTAATAAAAATGCTCTCTTATATATCCCTTAGATTTCAGTGCAGCGAAGAACGCTACGCTAGCTAAAGAATAAGCATATGTGCAAGTGAACATATGCTTATTCTAGTTCGCTATATTATCTAAGTTATGCCATTAAATACCCTGGTGGAATACCCGGACTACCCGTAACACGTAACACGTGACAGGACGGAATAGGAATACCCGAAGCAGCGCCTACAATAACGCAATGCCGTTAGCCTCGCAAAGCTCAATCATTTCTTTAGGCCATACTGAAGCCTGTATCTCTCCGATATGGGCTTTGCGGAGGAAGTACATGCATATTCTGGACTGTCCTATGCCTCCGCCAATAGTTAATGGCAGCTTATCTTCCATCAGCAATTTGTGATATTCGAGATTAATCCTTTCTTCACAGCCAGCCAGTTTCAATTGTTTCAACAAGGCATTCTTATCTACTCTGATTCCCATAGAAGATAACTCCAATGCCATATCTAAAACAGGATACCAGAATAGTATATCTCCGTTTAAATCCCAATCGTCATAATCAGGAGATCTACCATCATGTCTTTCTCCAGATTTTAGCTTTCCTCCTATACCTATTATGAATACGGCGCCTCTTTCCTTAGCTATGGCATGCTCCCTCTCCTTTGGACTTTTATCCGGATACATATCCTCAAGCTCCTGAGATGTTATAAAAGATATTTCTTCAGGAAGAAAGGTCTCATAACCAGTGTACAATCTTTTTATATAATCTTCTGTATCCTTAAATACTTTGTAAATGCTTCTTACTGTATCCTTTAAAAAATCAACAGTTCTATCCTTTTCAGTAATAACCTTTTCCCAGTCCCATTGGTCTACATAAATAGAATGGATATTGTCTAAATCTTCATCCCTTCTTATGGCATTCATGTCTGTATATAAACCTTCATAGGGTTTAAAGCCATATCTTTTGAGAGCTATTCTTTTCCATTTGGCCAGTGATTGAACTATTTCAATTTCCTTGCCTTCAACAGCCTTTATATCAAAGGATACAGGTCTCTCTACGCCGTTTAGGTTATCATTTATTCCCTTATCAGCTTCAACAAACAGTGGTGCAGAAACTCTGGTAAGATTCAACTCATCTGCAAGCCTCTTTTCAAAATAATCTTTTATTCTTTTTATTGCTACTTGTGTACCTCTAATATCCTTCTTAGATTTATAATGCTTTGCTTCGATTAAAGTAACTTTACCCATTGCTTAACCCTCCATTTTTTACAATAAAAAAATCCTTTCATCCCTGAAACAAGGGACGAAAGGAATGCTTCCGCGGTACCACCCAAATTAACACATGGTTCACTCTGCCGATACGGAATATTAATCAAAATAATATTCGATATCGCCCAATTTTAACGCTTTGGCTGCGTCTAAGTCTACTCTCTGTTAAGATTTCGGTTAGAAATTCCGGGATGTTCTTCAAATAGGATATCGTATCGGACTCCCACCATCTCCGACTCGCTTGTACTACCTTCCTAATCTACTCTTCCCATCATAATCTTTGACAAAATACGAATTATTATTCAGTATAATCTATTAATATTAATATGTCAACAGGATTTTCATTGTTTTTCATTAAAAAAATGTGGTGTTTTTCACCACATTTATAATTCTGCCCAATTAGCAGGATATGTAACATATATAAACTTAGCATAATCCGGTGCCGAGAATTCTATGGAGCTATTCATAGGTATAAATATCACATCTCCTGTATTTCCAGTTACTTTATTTCCATTTATTATTATCTCCAGAGTTCCTTCTATTATATAATCTACTTCGTCATATTTTAGAGTCCAGGGAAAGCTGCTCTGTTTCATCTCCATAAAGCCACATCCAAGTCTTGGACTTTCCTCTAAATTTAACACATCCTTAAGAAAAACCTGATCTCCAGCTTTTCCTGTGTCAAAGGACTCCACCTTTACTGTTGAACCCTTGATGCTAATTATACCGCTGGCATCAACTTCTTTTTTTATTCCTTCTTTAGAATACTGCAATTTTTCCATAACGAGTTTTGTTATAGCTTCCACCAGCTCCCTATTATTTATTTCTCTCAAATTACATACCTCCCGAATCATGCTGAGAGGTCTTTGGTTTTTTCCTGGTTCAAGCTGCTTTTAGGTGCAATAAATGTTGCAAGAGCTACAGCTGTTATACCGGCAACTAGCTTGCCTACAATCATTGGGAATATCATATCTCGATTTACTCCGGCAGTGAACCCTAAGTGGTCACCAAAGACAAAAGCTGCACTTACCGCAAAGGCAACATTCAATACTTTTCCTCTGTCATCCATATCCTTCATAAGTCCAAACATAGGAATATTATTGGCTAGGGTTGCTACCATACCAGCTGCAGCTACATCTCCCATGCCTAGTAATCTGCCCATGCTCATGAGAGGCTTTTTAAACACTTTTGTTATAAAGTGAACCATAGGGAAGGCTCCAGCCAGCATTATAGCAATACTTCCTACAATCTGTATTCCATCGGTTATAGGTGCCATACCGGGAATTACAACTATGCCTGTCAAAGTCTCTATTATAATTGCAGCTGTGCCCATGGTTATAACAACTACAACACCCTTCCCGAAAACAGTAAAGCCTTTTATCATCTTTTGCGGTATCTTCCATAAGCCAAGTGCAATTAACAATGCAACAATTACAATGGGTATAAGGTTCTTTAGAATCATTCCTATTTCAAATCCAGCTGCAATACCGCCTGCCAAACAACCTATAGGAATAGTGATTATACCTGCCAATATACCCATTGCCAAGAATTTATGATCATCTTTTTCAATTATTCCAAGGGCTACAGGTATAGTAAATACTATAGTTGGACCCATCATGGCCCCAAGTATTAGACCTGCAAACAATCCGGCTTCAGGCGATTGTGCCAATTCTATAGCAAGGGGATAACCTCCCATATCATTGGCAAGAAGTGTGGTAGCAAACATGGAAGGATCAGCACCTAAGGCAGTATATAAGGGAACTACCACTGGTTTGAGCACATTGGCCAGTACAGGTGCCAATGATACTACTCCTACCATGGCTATAGCCAAAGATCCCATAGCCATAAAGCCTTCATCAAATTTTTCACCTAAACCGAATTTATTTCCTATTATCTTGTCAATCGCACCAAGTACCATAAATACTACCATGATATAGACAATAATCTCATTAATGCTCATTTAATTTCCCCCTTTACAGATTTTATAGTAGACTTATAAACAACTCTTGTGATGGATTTGAAATAACTGCCTTGTTTATCAAGGTCCCTTCCTCTACAAACTCAATAATCGCAGATTCAACTGCTTCAGTAACCGCACTTACATCACCTGACAATACCACAAAGGATTTACCGCCAATGCTTATACCAAGCCTTATATCAATCAGTTGTATTTGGGCGGCTTTTGATGCTTTGTCAGCAGCTTTTACCGAGGATGCAATATTAAAAAACTCCATTACACCTATTGCGTTTACTTTCTCTATCGGATTAGCGCCGTTAAAAGCATTTAACACCTGGGGATTTACATTGGGAATAATGAAATTTTCTACTGCAAATTGACCTGCCTTTTCCAGTCCTGCTTCTATTGAAGATTTTACAGCACCAACATCACCAGCTATCATTATTATAAATTTCCCAGGGCATACAGGCTTTGAAAACACAAGTTCAACTTCTCCGGATTTTATCATAACATCAGCAGTTTCAACCGCTCTTGCAATGCTATTGAGTTCTATCATCCCTATTGATTTCAGCATGACATCACCCCACTGCTTTTATTCTCTATTACTATGGAGTCATTGATTTCTACAACAATTCCATCAATACTTCCATGAACATTGGCTCCTATATCCTCATAGTTTACTGAAGCAATTTGCTGTCCTGCTGCAACTCTATCTCCTACTTTTACTATTGGAACTGCAGGCTTTCCTACATGCTGCTTAAGTGGAACTGAAACCTTGCGAGGATTAATAACTTTTAATTCTAAAGGCTTTTTAACTTCATACTTATCCATGTTTATTCTTGAAAGCATTCTCTCTATTGGGACTTTTCTATACTCCCGTAGTGTTGACTCTTTTAACCCGCTTCCGTTATCCCGAAATCTTACTCCTTTCTCACGGAGAATTCTTTTGACATATACATTTACCAGCCTCGGAGATATTCCCATGGGGCAAGCATATAATTCGCAAATACCACATTCACAACATATGAGTGAATCAATAAAACCTTCATCTATGTCTTCGCTGTACCCTATCTTTCGCATTATCTTATGAGGCCTCAATGGATGGCCTATCAAGTATCTGGGACACATTTCGGTACAGTAACTGCATTGTATGCATGATGATTTTGTCTGGTTTACCATATGTTGCAGCTTGATAGTATTTTTTCTTACAAGATAGTGGTCTGAAGGAATAACTATTACTCCCCCATCGGTTTTTGTTATGGTTCTTGACTCAGTTTCTTCAGAGGTAATAATCTTCCCCATCACAGGGCCTCCGAGAATAACGCTGAATTCCTTTAACTTGCTTCCACCTGCTGCATCAATGCATTCTTTTATTGCTATTCCTATTGGTATGTCAAGAAGAATCGGGTTATTAACTTCTCCCATAACTGATACTAGCCGTCTTATTACAGGTTTATCTTTCATTGCGTAGTGGATATTAAGCAAAGTACCTACATTACTTACTACAACTCCTACTTGAAGTGGTATTCCCCCAGGAGGGACAGTCCGGCCAGTAACTTCATAAACCAATATTTGCTCATCTCCAGCGGGATAAATGCTGTCCATGTAGAAAAAATCAATATCCATATTCAGTTTTTGAGAAGCTTTAATCAGGCTGTCTATTTCTTCTTTGTACTTTCTTTTGAGAGCGAATACTATTTTTCGAGCCTCGACTATCTCTGCTGTTATTTTAATACCTTTCAGCAGTTCTTCTGGTTTTTCTCTCATGATGTATTTGTCATTTTGAAGCAATGGCTCACATTCAGCACCATTGATTATCAAATACTCAACCTTTACATCAAGCTTTTTATGTGTTGGAAAACCTGCTCCTCCTGCACCTACTATTCCTGCATTATAGATTTTTATTAATTCTTCCATCTCATCACCTCATAGCCTAATCCAAGTAGGTCTTCTCAACCTCTACCATGTCAATTATCCCAACTATTGAAGCGTCAACAGGAATATCTCCTTTTCCCATAACTTTTCTTGCTGAACTTCCTTTCGTTACAATAACCGTCTCTCCTACACCTGCTCCTACCACATCTATTGCTATAAATGCAGGAGCATTGCTTTCCTTGCCATAATCTAAGGGTTTTACCACTAGAAACTTAAGTCCGTTAAGAGTTTCTTCCTTTCTTGTTGCCCAAATGTTGCCTATTACTTTTCCCATTATCATATGCCTATCATCTCCTTTGTACAGGCTTATTCTTTAATCAAGCATATATTATTTATTTTAATATAGTCCTTAGCCAGAGGAGTGATAAGACTGTTTTTTCCTATCCTTACAGTCTTTTTCCCTTGCTGTATTACTTTTCTCAAATCTTGTTCGGTAATGAGCCTTTTACTCAATGTGCAGCATTCAGTTGATTGATGGACTTGCTGCTGGCTTGCTGTTTCATCTCGTACACTTATGTTCACTTCAGGAGCTTGAATATCATCTACTATTGACTGGGCTTTAAGAATTTTAACTCCATATTGGGCTATGGATTTTTCATAGCTTTCAAATTTTTCTTTTAAGCCCTTATCAATAGTGTCCTCATATCTTTTATATTCAATGCTGTCACTTTCAACATATACCTTTTTACCAGTAAGTCCAGCCCTTAATATGAGCTTGGATATGTTTGTTCCCGGAACCAGCAAAGATGATGTCACCAGTTGGAAATTGGACATACCTTGAATTATTATGAAATTATAGTCTTCAATATCCATATCCTCTGAATAATCACTATGGTATGCATAGCAAATAGCCGATTTTTTCAGTACTTCCTCCATAAATCCTCCAGGACCTATAAGCAATGTTTTTGGAGGATTAAGTTCAATTCTTTTTAATACTTCCTGCGCTATCTTTTCTACCAAAGCGCTAATATCATTCAAATTATCACCCCTTTTTTTAACATAGGTAGCGATTGTTTTAAAGTTATAATCCACAGCATAGTGCAATGCCTACAGGAGTAACAAGCAATGGATTGTATGGCTTAATAGTGTTGATCCCTGTTTCTCCTTTTATGATGTTTTCAATACCTGTGAGGCAGGATGTGCCTCCCACTAAATAGATATCCTTAACTCTATGTTCTTTAATATGTGTATTAACAATAGTGGCAATTTTTTGTACTACAGGCAATACCAATGGAGTAATTTCTTTATGTCTTGTTTTATCCCTTTTTATACATTCTGCCTTTTCAATTGGAATTCTATAGTTTCCTGCAATGACCAAAGACAGATGGGTTCCTCCCGTTGGCTCATCGGCTGTATATACCACATTTCCGTTTTCGAAGACTGATAATCCTGTAGTACCTCCTCCAATATCAACAACAATTCCGTCTTTGATGCATAACACTTTATTTGCAGCTGTAGGCTCATCTGCGATTGTGACTACTTCCATCCCAGCAGCTTCTACCACATATCGATGTGTATCGCTGTCCCTTTTGCTGGTTCCTGGTGGTACGGCAATAGCTGTCGTAAGAAGCTCCAATCCAAGCCTTTTTTCAACTTCAGTCTTCAATCTCCTTACTATTTTCACTGCTCCCGAATAATCTACAACAAGACCATCACGCACAACCTGAGCCGGCTCCATGGAACATGCAATAGGCTTATCCTCGCTGCTCAATACAGTTATTGAAATATGGGATGTTCCCAAATCTACACCTACTTTTAAAGTGTCATTTCTATCAAAATCTCTTATCTCAGCTAAGGTTTTTTCAACCTCCCTTATTAAGGAATCAGCCTTGTTCAAATATTCCATGGTAAACCTCCTGAGCATGTATAATTTCTCCCAAAACTCCTTCTGTAAAACCACAGGCATTAGCTTCATCATAGTCTATGTGCATTGCAAGTCTGCTACTTTCTACGATTCTCACTATTACATCCTCAAATATCAAAGGTCTCTGACTGTGCACTCGAATTTTTACAATCTGTTTATCCATGACACCAAATCTGATTCCATCATCTGGAGTCATGTGAATATGTCTTTTTGCTACTATGGTACTTTCTGGAGCCTCAATAATCTTACCATTATATCGTATAAATAAGGTCTCGGCACCTTCCAAATTTCCTGAGAGTCTCAAGGGAGCGTTGATCCCCAATGTCATGCAGTCTGTTTGTGATACTTCAATCTGAGTCTTTCTCCTTGCCGGTCCTAAAATTGCTACATTTTTTATAATGTCTTTAGGTCCTATCAAATCCACTCTTTCAGAGCATAAATACTGACCTGGCTGAGATAAATCTCTTGACTTTTTCAGCAAATACTCAGAACCAAAAAGAGTATCAACATGTTGAGAAGATAGATGAACATGACGAGCAGAGGCTTCTAAAGGGATATATCTAGCTTCTTCAATCTTTTTCAGCACTTTTTCTACTATAAGATCCAAACTATTCATCCTTTTATCTCTCCTCTTTATAGTATCCTGTTAATTGCCTCAACATCATAATGTATACACAACTGCTTAATCTGTTTAGAGCTTTTATTATATCCACTCTGCTAACACCATCTTCGGTTTTGAATGCTTTTATTGCTGCAATTTCCACTTCACGAATTAGACTTCTTATACTGTTCAGTAGAACTGCTAATTCTCCCATTTCCCATGAGGGAAGTATATGCTTTGTATTGAAATACTTCTGAGGATTATGGGACATTTCTCTTAATTCTTTCTCTCCCAAGTCTAGCACTTGAATATCTGCCAAAGGTTCATCCAGCACCTCAGCTCTCATAATGTTTCTACAAAGTATCAATACATCTTCCAAGTCTTTTACCAGTCCCATACTTTTCTGTTTTGAAGCTGATAATTGAACTTCCATTATCTTGCTTTGCAGGCTATCTAGTTTGCCTCTTAAGGCTATATGAGGATGATCTTTGAAAACCAGCTTGTTTCCATATAATTGAGTCATATATTCAGGCTTATCTGAAAAATAGCCTCCCATAACAGCATAATATTTTGGAGTAATGACTTCTTTGTCTTTCTGTCTTGGTGCAGATTCTTCTTCATACTTAGAAGGTTTTTCATCCCTTATGATCAATTGGATTTCTCTTTCTTTTAAATACTGTCTGGCTGAGGGTGTTATCTTAACATCTGGATCTACAAAATACTGACTGATTTTTTTATTCCTTAGCTCAGCTCTTAGAGAAGTTTCTGTTAGCACGCTCATACTTTCACACCCTTTTATGAATCAAATAAAGAAATGAAACACCTGGGCGGAGTGGAACTTCCGCCCCTTTGGTGTTTTATCTATTATCCTTCAAGTTTAGGCAATATGAATTCTACTTCACTATGAGGTCTTGGAATTACATGAACAGAAATAAGCTCTCCAACTCTTTCAGCGGCTGCAGCACCTGCATCTGTTGCAGCTTTAACAGCACCTACATCTCCTCTTACCATAACGCTTACAAGGCCACCGCCTACATGAACCTTTCCAATGAGAGTAACATTTGCAGCCTTTACCATGGCATCTGCTGCCTCAATTGCTCCTACCAAACCTTTAGTTTCAATCATTCCCAATGCATTTGTATTAGACATGTATAATCCTCCTTTTATATATTAATTTTTGTTATTCAATCTATTCAGTACCAGTTTCACGATTCTATCAATGTCTAAATCATTCTTTTTATTCCCCTTCAAATCCTCAGCCTCAAGTACACCATAGGCAACCCTTCTGATATTTATCAGATTGAGAGGTCCTACATTATCTGATGTGGCACTGCCTCCAACTGCACCGCATCCAAGGGTTAGTGATGGAAATAGATTGGTTGTAGCACCTATAGCGCCCTGAGAGGATGGTGTATTAATAAGCATTCGTGATACTGGCTTTTTTAGAGCAAATTCCCTTATAACATCTTCATCTTGCGAGTGTATTACAAGGGAGTGACCTAATCCACCATTATTTAATAGTTCAATGCATCTTTCACAGGCTTTATGCCAATCTTCTTCCGAGTAGAAAGCCAATATGGGTGATAGTTTTTCAAATGAGAATGGATAATCTCTGCCGACTCCTGCCTGTTCACAGATCAATACTCTTGTGCCAGCAGGTACTGTTATGCCTGCCATAGCGGCAATTTTCTCAGCCGATTGACCTACAATCTTTGGGTTAAGACGTCCATTAGGCTGTAGGACTAATTGAGCGAGCTTTTCCATATCATGCCCATAGACAAAGTATGCTCCCTGTCTTACAAGCTCTTTCTGAACTTCTTTTTTTATACAGTTTTCTGTAACTATAGCCTGTTCCGATGCGCATATGGTTCCATTATCAAAGGTTTTGCTATCCAATATTCTTTTCACTGCCTTTGGTATATCGGCACTTCTTTCAATAAAGGCAGGCACATTTCCCGGACCTACTCCTAAGGCAGGAGTGCCTGAACTATATGCCGCCTTGACCATAACAGATCCTCCTGTAGCAAGTATCATGGACGATAGCTTCATCAATTCTGCAGTACCTTCTGCAGTAGGCAGAGTCATGCAGCTTATTAAGCCTTCAGGTGCTCCCATTTTTTCAGCAACATCCTTCATTATGTTTACAGCTTCTAATATACAGTTTTTTGCTGAAGGATGAGGGCTTAGAATTATTGCATTTCCAGATTTTATGGCTATTAGTATCTTGAAAATAGCTGTAGAAGTAGGATTGGTAGAAGGTACCAGTCCGGCTATTACTCCTACTGGAGTTCCTATCTCCATCAACTTCTTCTCTTTATCATCAGCTATTACCCCAATGGTTTTTATATCTTTAATGCTTTCATACAAGGTCTTGCTGGCAAACTGATTTTTTATTACCTTATCCTCGTACTTCCCAAATCCTGTCTCCTTTACTGCCATATCTGCGAGGTATTCTGCATTTGAATAGCTGATTTCAGCCATACATCTTACTATTTCATCAATTTCAGCTTGTTCATAACTTGAAAATTCTATTTGTGCTGCTCTAGCCTTTTGAATCAGCATTCTGACTTCTTGAATGGATTTCAAATCCGAATCAATTATTTTCATCAGCAGTTCCCTCCTCATTCAATGCTTTCAGTATGGCTTCTATGAGTTCTTGTTTTTTGCCGAAGTTTATCTGGTTTTTATCTAAGGATATATTTTTCAAGGATCTGGCAACTACTCTTAGCTTAGCCACATTCATCTTGGTCAATTTATTCATGTCGAGGTTCAAATCAATCTCTTCTGATTTTTTAGTAACCTTTTTCTGATTTTCTTTTTTCGGTGCTTTTGGATTTTCAATATGCAGATTATTTTCAGCCTTGCTATCAGATTTATCCTTATGCAGTTTACCTTTATTTGCTGTGGCATCGGAGAAAATCAGCTTTTCCACATCTTCTGAAGGTCTTGGTATCACATGTGCTACAGCACTCATGCCCAGTTTTTCTACAGCGGTTTTGGCCGCATCGATTGCTGATTTCACTGCACCTACATCACCTGTAATCTGTATGTGCATGTACCCACCTTTTACCTTTTGTGAACCTACTAATCTAACATTGGCAGCCTTTAAACATTGATCTGCAGCTTCTATGTGGGCTATGAATCCGTATGTCTCCACCATACCCAGTGCAGTTTTATTATTATAACTTACCATATTGCATCACTAATTTAGTATTTAGTCGGATTATCAGCAACAAACTGAACAGCAGCAGCAAATGCATCACAAGCAGCTTTGCATGCAGACTGGCTGCCGGTCAATAATCCGCCTCCAAAGTTTGTTTCAGATGGCGGTCCGTAAAAGGCTGCCATTTTTACATCTGCAGATTTTAATGCTGCATCAAGAGCATACATAGCCTCCAAAGGTGGTGCTATCAGATATGCTATGGCTGCTCCTTCCTCTACACCTGCCACTTTTGACAGGTATGACCCTGTTCTGGATATGCAATGAGCATAATATGGTATGGAATTATCTTCATTGGCACTGTAGAAGCATGCATCGTTTTCTATAAAATCGATTGCAGCATTTAATCCACTTCTTACTTCAGCTGGGTTTGGGCCAGCTATAATTCCTATGAATTCTCCTGCAAGCTTTGTGCTAGCATTGGCAGAGCCTGCATAAAAGGATTTTGCATAAACGACTTCAACATCAGCCTTTTTTGTTGCTTCATCCAAAGCAGTATATGATACATCATCAATATCGGTAGTTATCATTCCTAAGCTTCTCTGATGGGGTTTAAGATTAAATTGCTCAGCCATGTCAGGATCTACATTGGATATAATCTTAACACTTAAAACTGTAGCCTTGATAGGATCATTTCTCATTTTCATCCCTCCTATTTAATACATGAACCTTTTTATATTTTTAGATCCAATCCGCTGGCCTTTTTGTCCAGCATCAATTTTATCAGATCTGCTATATGCGCTCCTGCTTCTACCGCCGGAGTACCTCCTTTATGAATGTTTGATACCACATTCCTCTTTGCTTCAGCCATTCCCACTTTGGCTTTATATGCTATGTAAGCGCTCATACTTTCCGCAGTTACAAGACCTGGTCTTTCACCTATCAGCACGCATGTTACATCTGCTCCTAAAACTTCTGATACATGATCCATTGCAGGTACTCTTCCATATTTTAGAAAGAATGGTGTGCCTACTGAAATACCATAATTTTTTAAGCCCTGTACTATAACAGGTAAGATTTCTGGAGCGTTTGCTTCTATTGCAGTGGAACTCAACCCATCAGAAACATATATTTGAACCTGTGGAGACTTAACGCATTTAGCCTTTATTGTTTCTACTGCTTCATCATCAAGTATTCTTCCTAGATCTGGACGAGTCAGATAATGATCTTTATCTACGCATTTTGTCTTAACAGAGAATAAATTCATCTTATTGATGACTTCTTCGGAAACATCAGTAAATACTGCATCCTGAGCAGCAGCATGATCCGCTCTGAATCTCAACATGGTTTCTGTTTTGTATCTAGGACCTGCTCTCCAAACCCCTATTCTGGCAGGAGTACTTTCTTTTAGCTTTAGTAAACCTTGAAGATTTTCTGGTTCAGGTACCAAAACCTGTTCCTTCAGGTCTATTTTTGTAATATCCTGAATATGCTCATTTATATCACCGTTTGATTCATCTATTCTGCAGCAATTATCATCCTTTATGAGCTCTTGTTTTGACCCGGAAACTCCCATCTCAGAAATAACCTGTTCTATGATTTTTTTCAATTCCATCTCAGATACCATTCACTTCACCCCTCTGAATTATTTTAAAAAGATCGATGCATCTCCGGCTCTCCTTGTTAACTGTCCATCCTTCCATATGCCCATGGATTCCATCCATGCCTCAAATTCCTTTGCAGGTCTCAGCTTAAGCAGTTGCCTTAATGAAGCTGCATCATGATATCCTGTGCACTGATAATTAAGCATTACATCATCACCATGAGGTATTCCCATAAAATAGTTGCAACCTGCTGTAGTTAAAAGTACCGCTAGATTTTCAATATCATTCTGATCTGCTTTCATGTGGTTTGTATAGCAGGCGTCAACCCCCATAGATATGCCTGTTAGCTTACCCATGAAGTGATCTTCAAGCCCTGCTCGAATAACTTCTTTACTGTTATACAAATATTCAGGTCCAATAAATCCAACAACTGTGTTTAACATAAACGGATTATATCTCTTTGCTAATCCATAGCATCTGGCTTCCATTGTAACCTGATCTGCTCCATGGTGAGCATCTGATGACAGTTCTGCTCCTTGACCTGTTTCAAAATACATAACATTGGGTCCTGTAGCTGTTCCATGCTTTGTTATTAAATCATGGGCTTCGTCAAGAAGTGCCACGGATATACCAAAAGCCTCGTTTCCCTTTTGAGAGCCTGCTATGCTCTGGAAGAAAAGATCACTAGGGGCTCCTTTCTTCACAGCTTCCATTTGTGTCGTCACATGAGCTAGAACACAGCTTTGGGTTGGTATTTTCCACTTTTCCTTGATTTCTGCAAACAAATTCAGAACTGCCATAACATTATCAACGGTGTCCTCTACCGGATTCAACCCAATTACTGCATCCCCTACTCCATAGCTAAGACCTTCATAAACAGATAGTTCCACACCTTTTATGTTATCTGTGGGATGGTTTGGCTGAAGCCTAAAGGACATTGTGCCTGGCAAGCCTATTGTAGTATTGCAATGAGCAGTTACTCTGATTTTACTTGCCCCATATATGAGATCTAAATTGCTCATTAGTTTAGCAACTGCAGCTACCATCTCACTGGTCAACCCGCGACTTATTCTCCTTATATCCTGAGATGTAGTTTCATTTGATAGTATCCATTCTCTTAATTCGGATACAGACCAATTTTTAATCTGGTTGTATATGCTTTCATTTACCGCATCCTGAATCACTCTTGTAACTTCATCCTCTTTATATGGGACTACAGGATTGTTTCTCAAGTCTGAAAGTGTAAGATTGCTCAGCACTTCTTTTGCTGCAATTCTCTCTGCCATGGTTTCTGCACATACTCCTGCCAATCTATCCCCAGATCTTTCTTCATTGGCTTTGCCTAATACTTCTTTAACATCCTTAAACTGATAGACCTGTCCGAAAAGCTTTGTTTTTAGTCTCATCTAATCACCTCTTTGCTAAAAATTAAAAATCAGGGTTTTGATAACAACGGGTACAACTCTCCCATCTCCTAAAGGATTACCTATGTCAATATAATCTCCATTGTCAACACTGATACCGTCAATGCAAATTATGTCCTTACTACCATTAAGCATCGAATACAGGGTTTGCCCAAGAGCTTTTGCCATGTCATTTTCAACGACTACAATCAAATGCTCCTGAGTCTTCAAATAATCTCCTATGCCTTTGATTATGCTGTCTGCTGTTTTTATGAGTTGGAAATATTTAGGATTTTTCACCCCCTTTAAAGCTAGTGCCACTTGCTGATTCTCCGATTGAAAATTGTATATATCCATTTTGCTACCTATGCTTTCAGCAAGCTTGTCTGGACCTTGAGATTCATCTTCATAGGAAATCTTCAATATTGGTATGTTTTTTAATGGAAAACACTTGCTTGTATATGTAATTGTGCTGCCGCTTATCTCAACTGTATGAGCCCCGGCCCCTACAACTGTAGCTCTTATGGTTTCATTGAGCCTTCTCATCTTTATCCTTTTGGGAATCAGTGACGCGCTAATGGCTTTTCCAAGCAATATCCCTATATCATTGAATCTAAAGACATTATCCTTAGTAGGCTCATATATATAATCTGCTACACCTCCTGAGAAGGTGACGTAGTCAATGGTATAGTTCCTTTTCAAGTCCCTTCCCGTTAACATCAATTCCAATGATTCTGACTTTGGAGCCAATCCTAATATTTCTTCCAATACCCTGCTCATCTCCATGCATATTGCTTCAGCCTTATTCAAAGTTAAAGAATCATGCTTCATCAGGTTTATACCTGCATTCTGTGCCAAGCTTTTTATTTTTGGTGATATGTATTCGATTTCTGTATTATCATCCTTTAGTCTTATCAACCTTCCTCCTATGTCAAGGCAAGCTGTATCTATTACTTCACCATTCTTAAAAACAGCTATATTTGTTGTACCTCCCCCTATATCCAGGTTGACGGCCACACATCCTTCCTCTTTTGAAAAGCTCTCTGTACCTGCACCTTTCCCAGCAATTATGGCTTCTAAATCCGGACCTGCTGTGGCTACCACAAACTCTCCTGCAAGTCCCGACAGGCTTTCGAGGACCAATGAAGCGTTCTCTTTTCTTGCTGTTTCTCCTGTTATTATCACTGCGCCAGTACTGATATCTTCTGGAGAAAAACCGACTTTTTTATATTCATCCTCAATTATTTCCCTTACTTTTTGCCCGTCTATGGTTTCCTGATCAATAAGAGGAGTAAAATATATATCGCTTTTATAGATGACTTCTTTGTCTTTAATCTCTATTCTGGGCACGGAAAACTCTGAAGCAGTATTCTCAATCAAAATGCTACTGAATACCAGTTGAGTAGTTGATGTTCCGATATCAATACCAACGCTTAATATAGATTCTTTCAATTTTTTTCCTCCTTTGAACGAAACTCCATCCTGTCTTGAAGCAAAAGGAGCCAAATGGATATGTTTCATATCCCTTTGGCTCCTTCGCCTTTTCCTAGAGTACTTCAGTGTACTCCTATTCAGTTTTAAAATCAAACTCTATTCTTGTACCAAGCGATGAAGAATCAATATTAAGATTTCCATTCAATTTATCCTTTACAATGCTCTTAACAATGTTCAGTCCTAAGCTGCCAGGTTTATTTGTTTCCACATTAAACCCCACTCCATCATCAACTATAGAAACATTTGAATACATTATTCCTTTTTGAATATTAACGGTTATTTCTCCATTATCCCGTCCAATGAATGCATATTGAAGTGAGTTTTGTAATAGTTCATTAACTACCAAAGCAATTGATGTTGCTTTGTCAGAATCTAGCATTATGGTGTCCCCTTTTACTTCAAGTCTTATATCCTTATTAGGTACGGTTCCGTATCGGAGAATATATTCTTTTAATTTTTGTATAATAGTCTTTATATCAACATCATCAACACCATTCTGAGCAAGTATTTCATGGGTGACGGCTATGCTTAATATCCTGTTTATGCTTTCACTGAAATATTTTTTTGCCTGCTCATTGTCTATTCTCCTGGACTGAAGCCTTAAAATACTTGCTATTGTCTGAAGGTTGTTTTTTACTCTGTGATGTATTTCTCTTATAGCAAAGGATTTAAGGATTAATTCCTTTTCCTTCTCTTTTACTTCTGTAATATCTTTAATAAGCATAGTAAGTCCCTTTATTTTATCTTTACTGTTTGTAACTGCATATTTAACCTGCAGCGCCAATTTGCCTACATTTATATCAAATATATTGCAGCTTCTGTCTGATACGGCAGAGTCAAATGTACTGCCGTCCAATACCAAATTGTTAAAATGCATTCCGATTATATCATCTTTGTAACCTAGCTTTTTATACAACTCGTTTGCAACAGGATTTGCATATGTTGCAATGCCTTTTTCATCAAAAATTACGATAGCGTCATTTAAATGATTTGTTATGCTGTTTTCCACATCTGCTTCCTTGAAGGAAAGCAATGTCTCTGCCAATTGTTGAGCAGTCTCTGATAGTATCTCCATATGTCTGTTATGATTAAGATCTTCTGTGATGTCTTGCTCCATTATGAGAACAGCAATGGTTTTTCCTTCGTTATTCTTTATGGGAACCACATTTTGCTTAACAGTTGCATTTTCCTGAGTAATAGCTTTTAAATCTCTTGTGACCATTCCTGTTTCTAGTGTTCTAAGTGCTGCGGGTTCGTTTTCTCTAAGTGCCAGTTCTCCCACTACTGTATACTTGTACATAGACGGATACATTGATGGCTTTGCTTCAGCTACCACAATGGCCACATTAGGATCTCTGGTCAGGCAGTCAATGAAAACATCGGCTTTTACCAAATCAGCAATAATAGGCAGGATATCCGCTATCTTTTCCAATTTTTCTATATCATCATGATTAAGGTCCGTATGTATCTCACATATTTCTCTCAATTTTCTCCTTTTCATGATTTATAAAGCTTCCCTTTCATTTATTAGTATTGTCTCAGCAATCTGTTTCATGGGACAGCGCTTATCCATGCTTAGTTTCCTTATATGCCTGTAAGCTTCCTCTTCATTAAAACCGTATTTTTTCATCATCAACCCTTTAGCTATTTCAATTACCTTTCTATTTTCCAGGTTTTCTTTCATTTTGTTGTAATCCTGCTTTATCTTTTTTAGCTCTTCTCCCTTTGCGATAGCTATCTCTATGGTGGTCATCAATGTTTTCTCATCCACTGGCTTTACCAGATAACCCATAACCCCTGCTTCTTTAGCTTGTTCAACAAACTCATTTCCGCTGTATGCTGATAACAATATAACAGATACAGCAAGGTTTTCATTTATTATGACTTTTGCAGCCTTTATACCGTCAAGAAAAGGCATTTTTACATCCATTAGCACTAAATCAGGTTTACTTTTTCTGCACATCTCAACCGCATCAAATCCGTCTGAAGCTTCTCCTGCAATGATATAACCGTTTTCTTTCAGTATCTCGCATAAATCCATCCTAGTAATAGGCTCATCATCGGCTATTACTATTCTTTTCATTGTGTAACCTCCTTTGCACAACGGCTCAACTTTGCTTCTTTGCATAGTAAACATTTTGTCCTCCTTATGATTATATATATGCAATCTAAGATAAATATTCCAAAAACTTTCTTAAATCGTCCAATCCTTCTTCTGAATAAGAACTTACTTTATATATACATTTTGCACCAGCATTTAGCAAGCACTTTATCACTTTTTCCATGTGCCTTGTTTCAATATCTATTTTCGTAACAACGCCTATAGCAGGCTTATTAAACATATTTGCAAAACCTGGAGGAAAAAAGCAATCTGTATCATATGCGGCTTGAAGCAATAATATTGCATCTGATTCCATCGACGAAACAAGAAGTGCTTTATAATAATTCCTATTTTGAAGGTATTCTCCCGGTGTGTCTATTATTGTATTATAATACTCAATTGATTGTGTTTTTTTATATTCCGAAGACTGGTTTAAAAGTTTTTGGGTCAAAGTGGTTTTTCCTGAACCACTTTTGCCTATCAAAATAATCTTTTTCATTCATATCTCCTAAGATTTGGTTATATTGGCAGTACTAAAAGAAAGGAGTCCTTCAAACTGTTCAACTATTGTTTTCATGGCAGCTTCTATATCTGAAACATCGCCGGTAATTACTAAGGATCCACTAAATCTATCTAAAAAACCAATCTCCACAGCTGCTGACTTGGTGGCAATATCCGCAGCTATTATTGCTGCCTCGCTGGGTGTTATGGTAAGAATGCCCAAAGCTATCTGCTTATCTTCGTTGATTCCTAATTTTTTATAAAGTGAATGCTGAGGGCTGGCAATAATATGAGCAAGTGTAATCTGTTTACCAGGAACATATTCCTGTATGACTCTTTGCATGTACTCCACCCCACTTCTTAATCCCTTCTCTAAATAAACACAAAAGCCTCCAAAGCAAGACAAGGTCTTATTCAGGAAGCTTCATCGCTCTATATTGTACACCATTGTACAATAATATATTGAGTTGTCGGAATATTTAGGAATTTATTTCATTTTAATTGAATTCTAAAATAATGTCAATAATATAATTCAATAAATAAATATTAAAAAGACAAATTGGAAAAACCAGGCTGATTAAATCAGCATACATAAAACAAATGATTGTATTGCATTTCCACTCATGCTATACTTTGTTTAACAATAATTGCCTACAAATACTGTATTGGAGGATGCTATATGAATTTAATAGAATTTCTGAAAAAGCAAAACATCATAGAAGAAAAAAAAGCCGATAAATTTATTAAGATGCTGGAGCATTACTCTGAAAATGATGTGTTATATCCAGATGTGATTAAAGAGCTTGACCTTACACTAAATGAATATGAAAGATTATTCAATGAACTGGAAAGAAGAGATTATGTATCAACTATATACATCATACAATGCCCATATTGCAATGAACTTGGAAACTCCTATGTTGATGAGGATGATATACCTTTTATAGATCACTGCAGATTCTGCGAGGCTGAATTCAACCATCAGGAGAATCATATAACAGCCTACAGATTATACTTCAACTATGCTGAGGAAGTTGATGTAATTGAAGAGCTGAACATGAAAATTGCTGCTAATCAAGATAGAATAATGGAGATAACTGAGGAAATACATAACTTAGAAAATGCTCGTAAAACTCTTCAGCTTGAAAATATAAACTTCATAAACACAAAAAATGAATTGTTGAAAAATAAGAATGAGAGTAAAGCCTATTCAAAGATGGCAACTAGAGGTTCAAATGTAAAATTCCTGGGAAAATATTTAGATAATAAAAAGCTGGGCCTGAAATGCTTCAGATGCGGAGATGATATGGAGTTTTTCGATGTAAATGGCAAAGTAATGGGTGCCTGCCCCGGATGTGATACTGAAGTTGAAATCGAATTCGGCAAATAAGCTGCCATAAGGCAGCTTATTCACAGTGCTATTGATGAGATGTCAAAAAATGCTGCAGCAGATAGTTTTAAAGTTACGGTTACCACCGGTACTGCTTCAGGTACAATATTATATGAAAATACCATTAAGAAAAGCGATGGATTGGTAAAATTCGATATAGATATTACAGGGGTGAGTGAACCGCACATGACATTTAGTTGTGATGGATACGACACTCTCTATATTACTATGATAAATCCAGCATTTAAATAAGAAGATAATATATTTAAGCAAAAAAAATAATCCTTTTGGCGATAACCAAAAGGATTCAGTGTATGAAGCCATACTTATCGCAGGCCGTATGCATTGTAAAATTCTGTAAGCTGCCCTAAGGCAGCTTATTTTCTTATAATGCTTAGGAAAGTATAAGTTTCCTTGATATATACTTTCCGTTAATAGTATTTCTTATTTAGGAGCGAAAGTTGCGCAATCAGTTTCTTCTGTATTTTTAGCATTTCTTGGCTGTATTTCAATAGCCGAAGCAGTGCAATGATCATGTTGATCATGATATACACAAGTATTAACCACACATTTTACTCCCGGAAGGGGATTATGAGTATTGCTTACTCTGCCTTGCATCATATCTACCTCCAATGATTTTCTCAATAATATTATCTTGCTTTAAAAGCTATGTTATGCTGGAATTTCTTTACTTTATATTCCTATTACCTCAATAGGAGCAGATATGATTATCTCATCTTTCTTTACAATAGAGTCATAAGCTAAAACTTTAACACCTAAGGATGCAGACTTTCTCAACTCTTCTGCGAATTCCGGGTCCATGGAAAAGTTTGGTGAAAAAGCGTGAACTCCTTTCATTTG
>NZ_JAWLCK010000019.1:0-33043 GCF_041687175.1 Lutispora sp. | reverse complement strand
TAATAGTCAAAAAATATACACAATTATATATTATCATACATAATTCGCCAGTAGATGTAAATACTTCTGATACTTTTGTACTATTTTTCTTATTTTTTTCTCTTATTTCAACATATCACTGAGATAGCCTTAGCTTGTACTTTATTTGCTCCTCTTTATCAATCCTTCTTATATGCCTCTGTAACACTTAGGATATATCTGCATACTTTGTACTAAAAAAAGAGGTGTTTCTATGATAAAGCTTTTTCCAAAAAGGATTCTTATTATAGCTATATTTACTCTCACAGTGACTCTTATCTTCTCGGGATGCATGCCTAAGGAAAGTCCCGTAAAAGCAAATATAGAAGTTCCAGCGGCAGAAGAACCAAAGGAGCTTACAATATACAGCGGTCGGCAGGAAAAGTTCATTATACCCATGGTGGAAAGGTTTGAGAAACAAACGGGCATAAAGGTAAATCTCATATCGGGCAAGGCAACCGAGTATGCCCACAGAATAGTGGAAGAAGGTGCAAATACCCAGGCTGATGTATTTTTGTCCAACGATGCAGGTATCCTGGAATATCTTCGTCGTGAGAATATGCTGGCTCCCATAGATGAAAATGTACTGAAAGTGGTGCCAGAGAATTACAGAGCCGAGGATAACACTTGGGTTGGTGTCACTGTAAGATGCAGAGTATTCATATATAACAAAGATTTAATAAGGCCTGAGGATATGCCTAAATCATTGTTTGATGTGGTTGATCCTAAATATAAAGGCCAATTCACCATAAACAGAGCTGGAAATGAGTCTATGGTAACCTGTTTTGCTTCAGTAAATTCTATCATAGGGCCTGAAAAGACTTTGGAACTGCTAAAAGGAATAATGTCCAATGAGCCGCTTATACTACAAAGCCATACCGATGTCAGAAGGGCAGTTGGCAGTGGAGAAGTTAAATTTGGCTTTGTTAACAATTATCATTATAAAATGCAACTTCTGGAGGAAGGCATGAACAATGTAGGGGTTATATTCCCTGACCAAGGAGAAGGGCAGATGGGCACCTTTGCCAATGTTTCAGGGGCAGCCATTACGAAGCATGCGAAACATCCCAAAAATGCCCTGGCTTTCATCCAATTCCTCCTTGAGCCGGAACAGCAGAAACTAAACGATGAAACTCCTATAATTCCAGGTATTGAAGGTATAGAATATGATGAATACAAGACCGCAGATACCTCTCTAAGTGTTGTAGGACCACTATGGGAAGAGACCATAAAACTTATGGAAGAGGCAGGTTACTCGGACTAGGAGGGATATTATGAATTTCCTAAATAGAATATGGTTAAATATTTGGAAGGGTAAACCACCGAGCTTGACCCTTCTCTTTATAAATCTTTCTTCAGCTTGTATCTTGATGATGCCCTTGATATATATACTATCAAGGGCTATCAGTTCACCTTGGGAAAAATGGAGTGTAATTTTTCGTTCTAGAATTCCCACACTTTTATGGGACACAATATCACTTGCCTTAACAGTAGCGCTATTTACTACCGTCATAGGAGTAATATTGTCCTGGCTCACTGAATACACCGATCTAGCATTTAAAAGATACATGCGCTTAATATTTACTTTACCCTTAGTATTTCCTCCCTATATAGGTGCTCTCACCTATATAATAATATTCGGCAGAAGGGGAGTCATGTACTCATTGACAGGCAGCAGCATCATAGATGTGTTTTCCTTCTTTTCTGTAGCCTTCATACTGTCCATGTTTACTTTTCCTTATACCTATCTGACGATTTCGGGCAGTATGAGGAGAATAAGCGGCAACTATGAAGAAGCAGGCCGTTCCTGTGGAGCTCCTTACTCTACTATATTTATGAGGGTATTGCTCCCCCTTGTGAAACCAGCCATACTATCAAGCAGCATGATAATAATTTTCTATATAATGTCTGACTTTGGAGGAGTGGCTATGCTCCGATACACTACATTTACCAGCAGCATTTACTTTCAGATGATAGGAAAACTTGACAGATCAGGTGCAGCCATATTGAGCACTTTGCTGATAGTATTCGGGTTCTTGTTGCTAGCATTAAAAGCACAGATATTAAAAAAGGTATCCTTTTATCAGAGCCCTAAATCAAATAGAATTAAGAATCCTATCAAGTTGGGGAAATTGAAAGCCTTAGCTTGGATATTTATACTTTTTATTATATTCTTTTCACTTATACTTCCCTTGTCCACATTGACAATATGGAGTATAAAAGCCATACATCAGGGAGCAGTGGGTATAAAATCCCTTTATTATATAAAAAACAGTTTGGTAGTTAGCATTGGCGCAGTTTTAATCACAATGACCTTGTCTCTTCCTATAGCTTATATGAAATACAGGCACCCAGCAAAAATTACATCTGTATTGAACAATATCTGCCACTTAGGTTCTATAGTCCCCGGAATACTATTGGCCCTGGGAATAGTTTTTATAACCAATAGATACCTTACTTTTATGGTAGGAAGTCAACTGATTCTGATAATAGGCCACAGCATGCGCTTTATACCAAGAAATCTTCAATCAGCAGAAGCTTCCATGTCTCTCATACCCCCTGCATTGGATGAAACCGCCTTCAGCCTGGGAAAGAAATTCAGCACTGTGCTTTATAAGGTTATACTGCCTACAGTATCCCCGGGAGTGCTATCCGGCGGAGCTATGGTGCTGGTAAGCTCTCTAAAAGAGCTGCCCATGACTTTGATGTTGAGGCCTCCTGGCTATGACACATTATCAGTGAGACTATGGTTGTCAGCCAGCGACGGCTTTTATATAAATGCCGCACCTTCCGGATTATTTATCGTGTTGGCATCAATCATTCCGCTGTATTATTTGGTTAAGAAAGAGAAGGTGAAGGAAAATGGCATATCTTGAGGTAAGAAACCTATCAAAAAAATATAATACATCTTCTGATTATGTATTGAAGAGATTAAATTTAAGCATAGAAAAAGGTGAATTTGTAACCCTCCTGGGTAAAAGCGGATGCGGTAAAACCACATTGCTTCGTGTGATATGCGGCTTCGAAACTCACAATAAAGGTGAAATCTGGCTTAAGGACAGGATAATCTCCAGCCCAACAATATGGATACCTCCTGAAAAGAGGAATATAGGCATAGTATTTCAGGACTATGCTCTTTTTCCCAACATGACAGCCTGGGACAATATTGCCTTTGCTTTGGGTAAGGATAAGAATAAGGTATCTGAGACAGATAAAATCATGAAGATCATGAGTCTATACGATATAAGAAATCACTACCCCCACCAGTTATCCGGCGGTCAGCAGCAGAGAGTGGCATTAGCTAGGGCTTTGATAAGAAAGCCGGATGTGCTTCTCATGGATGAGCCCTTCAGCAATCTGGATCTGGAAATCAGAGAAATGGTGAGAGATGAAACTCTGAAGATATTGAAAGACATAGGCGCTACAGTGGTATTTGTAACCCATGACCAGATGGAAGCTCTATCTATATCCGATAAAATTGCCATCCTGGAAGAAGGAAAAATACAACAAATAGGAAGCCCCTTTGAGATATATAATCATCCAAAAAATATGTTTGTAGCTGAATTCATAGGGAGGGTAAACATGTTGGAAGGAACAGTTGTTGATTCCTACGCCTTATCCACTGTCTTAGGTAGTGTTGTTTCAAAGGAAGCTATACCATATAAAGAAGGCGCAAAGATAAAATTCATGATCAGACCTGAGGACATAAGACTGAAGAAAGATGGGAAGTTCACAGGTACTGTAATAAAAACCAATTATCAAGGTTCACTTTATGATGCCTTGATAGCAGTTTATATACCATATCATGAACCCATTTATATAAGAATATTGGCGCCCGGTTCTATGAATATAAAGCCAGGAGATAGGTTATCCTTTGATATGAATGTAAAATCCAAACACCATATGTTTTTGGTGAATTAGAGCCTCTGATAACTTGTAGAGTCAAAATAGGGGCTAGCAATGCTAGTCCCTATACTTTTTCATTCATAAAGCTGTCTTTCCTTTTCCATTTTGCGAATTTTTGTCATATATGATACAGCCATTTTTATAAGCACAATAGTTACTGCCCAACTTATTATAGATACATATGCATTACCATAGAAACCTTGTTCATGTCCTATGAATAACCCAAGATACAAATTATAAATTGCCGCAAACAGATTTACCAGAATAAGAGGGCCAATAAATGTTATCAACCTTTTATAAAATTTTATGCGGGAATCATAGTCAGTATATAAATCAAAAGTACCTTCCGATTTGTTCTTGCGGAAATAAATCCAGCGTTGATAAGTATCAACCACTTCAACACCGGTTTCTTTCATAAAATCTACATAAGCCTTACTTTCTTCATTATCTGGGGACTTTCCCAATAATTCCATTCTATATATATATTCTCCTGGGGTGCCTTTCTCAAAGGTATACCTTAAGAAGCTGTACTTTCTAAAATTCCATCCTTTTTCTGCCATATGGTTAAGCCACTTTTCTTCCTTCTCATAGTCCATAAATCCTTTCCATACTATTTTTATCATTTTTCAGCACCCCCAGTTATCTTTTTACCATTTCTTATTAATTCCTCCAACCTCACTATTTCCCCCACCACTACACTTTTGCCTTCTTCAGTTATTTCATACTCTTTTTTTCTACTGTCTGATTCCTGTTCAAGGGCTTTGATCCATCCCTTTGAGAGCATTGTGTTTATAGCTCCGTAAAGAGTACCTGGACCCAGATTAACTCTGCCGTTGCTTATTTCCTTCACGAACTGCATTATCCCGTATCCATGCATTGGTGTATGAAGTGCCAATAGAATATAATATACAGCTTCAGTCAATGCTCCTTGCCCATTATTCTCTGCCATATCAATACCTCCATGTTTTTATATCGATAACAGTTATATCTTGTTACGTTATATCGTTGACCGTTATATCGTAATTTGAGTATATCACCCTCCGATATATAATGCAATAGTTTTTGAAAACTTTCTCTGTGATTTTTTGCCACATGAGAGCATAAACTATGATATAATATTTTCCATCTACAAAATTCGATGAAAGGGGCTTCATAATGACGTTTTATGAGTTTATAAGCAAGGAACCAGGTGTGATAAAACCCTTTGAATTATTTGGGACAAGCCATATATTTGCTCTAATAAGTGTGATATTGTTTATTACTATATTAACAAAGCTCTCCAATAGGTCGGAAACAATTCATAAATACTATAAGAGGTTTCTACTATTTATACTTCCTATCCAGGAGATACTAGTCAGGCTATGGATTTGCTTTTATCAGGATTTTGATCTTGAATCTATGTTTTCCCTTCATCTTTGCAGCATGGCAATAATTTTTTGTACTATAATTCTAGTGAAATACAATCAATCTTTGTTCGAAATAATCTACTTTTGGGGATTAGGAGGGGCAACCCAAGCATTATTAACACCGGATATTTCTGCTTATGGATTCCCCCACTTCAGGTTTTTTCAAGTGTTTCTGTCCCATGGCCTTATAATAGCCACTATTATATATTTCATATTTGTTGAAAACAAAAGGATAAGGAAAGGTTCATTAAAAAGAATTTTAATAACTACGAATGCATATGCAGCATTTGTTTTCGTAATAAACATGATATTTAAAACAAATTATCTGTTTATAGGACATAAACCTGAGACTCCATCATTAATAGATATGTTAGGTCCTTGGCCATTTTATATCATATGGCTTGAGGTACTCATGTTAATAATGTTCGGTCTATTATATATACCAGTTTTATATGCCGAAAAGCATGCAGCAAAAAAGGAGTTGGAAGCATCAATATAGAAGCAATGGGGACGATTTTTAACCGTCCCCATTGCTTCTACTTCACATTTTATCGACAAATTTTTATAATTTTCTACATTTTGCTTGCATAAGATGTAGAAAAGGAAAATCTTACATGTTACAATTAGTGATATCAAGCTCTCAAATTTACAGGAGCGTATAACTATAAAGAAAGAGGGATGATTATGGAAATAAAAATACCAGAGGAATTGAAATTTAGGGTCCATAATGGATATGGACTAAATGTCTACGTTAACGGTAAGCTAAAGAAAAAGGTTGCGCCGACTTCTAAACCAATTCCATACAGTGCTTCTACCTTTTTAATCAACGGGGTCAAAGTTGGAGACAGGATTAAATTTGTTCTAACAAAAGAATATTGGTCTCCAAAGGAAGTAGGGACATTAGACGAAGTTGTTGCCGATAAGGAAATAATGTGTTTTGGTTATGATCCTTTTCTAAGAGAGAAAGAAATTGGTTTCACGGTTTACGAGGATGTTCTTGGCTAATAAATCTATAAGGAGATAATAATTGTGTATGTAATTGATTCAGCAGCTGTCATAGAATATGAAAGCAAAAATCCAGTTTTTCCAAAAATATTAAAAGAATTTTGTAAAATATATTTTAAAGGAGTTGAAACTCCAATATTATCTTGGCTGGTACTATACGCCAGCTTGAGTCTATATATAGATGATTATTATAAATCCAAGTCTGGAACTTTCATTATTAATGGCCAGGATATAAAGGATTTCCTGGATGCTAATATGAATAATTATTTTCTTGAGCTTATATATTTGCAAAAGCATGAAAGCTAGAGTGATGAAGAACTGTTTAGAAAAGCATATAATATAATCTCCTGGATGTTTGATCCGGTAGAATATAAACGAACATATGAAATAGCAAAAAAAATAGCAAAAATATATAATAAGTGAGGTTGTAAAATGATATACAGGAATCAAATCGATCTGGAAGGTCTGGTTAAAGAATGCTGCGAAGATGCACCAACATTCAATGTTATAAAGAAAAAAGTAAAAGCATTTAAAGCTGAATACATGAAGAATGAAAATGTCAAGACTCCATCATGGCTGTTGCTTTATATTGTGATAATCTCATTCGTAGGTGCTCTATACAGAGGTGGAGACAAAATGGTCATAAACAACAGAGATGTGAATACATTCTTGGAGATGAATTTAGAAGATATTGTAAAAGAATTAATAAATCTTCAAGCATCAAATAAGCTGGACGATGAAGCGCTTTTTGAAAAAGCTTATAATAAGATTCAATTTATCAGTGATGATCTCTATGGAGATTATTGCTATAAGGTTTGCAAACACTATACCAGCATGCTTTAGTAACACAGGGGACGATTTTTTAACCGTCCCCATGCGCCTACTTCAGTTTCAGTTTTGCTAATGCATCAGCAAGAGCTGTGTTGATAGGTTCTTCCTTTTTCTTGCTCTGTTTTTTTAGATAGTTTGCCACTTCTTTTTTAGATACATTGGTGTTTTCTTTTTTCTTTCTCTCATTGAAAGCGGACAGTTTTTCTCTATAACCGCAACTGCATATGAATATCTGCCCTTCTCCTTCTCCATGAAGTTCCAGCTTCTTATGGCAGTTTGGACATCTGGCGTTTGTTATCCTAGATATGCCTTCCCTGTACCCGCATTCCCTGTCCTGGCATATAAGCATCCTGCCCTTCTTTCCGTTTACCTCCAGCATATATTTGCCACATCTGGGGCATTTGGTTCTTGTCATATTATCATGCTTGAATTTGCCTTCGCTGTTTTTAATCTGATTTACTATGTCTTTTGCGTAGGCCCTCATACTGTCTAAAAATATATTTTTGTCCAAAATACCTTTTGATATGGAGCTGAGCTTTTGCTCCCATTGGGCTGTGAGAGCAGGAGATTTCAAATCTTCAGGAACCAGTTCAAGAAGCTGCCTTCCCTTGGAAGTTATATAGATATCCTTTCCTTTTTTCTCTAGAAGGAAGGTATTAAACAGTTTATCGATTATATCTGCTCTGGTAGCCACAGTTCCTATGCCTCCAGTCTCTCCGATGGTCTTTATCAGATCCTTGCTGGCTCCAGCCATGTATTTTGACGGGTTTTCCATGGCAGAAAGGAGAGTAGCCTCATTAAAAGGTGCCGGGGGTTTTGTTAAGCCCTTTGTCTGTACCAAAGAAGTTATATTAAGCTTTTCACCTTTTTCTGTGCTAGGAAGCAGTTGATCCTTCAAGTCTTCCTTAACATCATCTTCTTCATCGGAATCAAAGCTATTATTGTAGACTTCCTTCCATCCATAGTTAATTACAGTTTTCCCTTTGGCTATGAAGGTTTCCTCACCTATCTTAGCCTTTATGGTAGTTTCTTCATATTCAAAAGGTGGAAAGAGTACTGCTAGAAACCTTTTTACCACCAAATCATATATCTTTCTTTCTCTATCATTTAGTTTGCTCAAGTAAACTTTCTGCTCTGTAGGTATTATGGCATGGTGATCAGAAACCTTGCTATCGTCTGCAAAGTTCTTGTTGCCTTTTATAGTGTTTCTCAGCACCTTGGCTGCTGCTGCAGAGTAAGCCCCCACTCCGCAGGCCTTTACCCTTTCTGCCAAAGTGTCTACCATATCCGAGGACAAATATCTGGAATCAGTCCTGGGATAGGTCAGAAGCTTATGATTTTCATAAAGGCTTTGCATTATAGATAGGGTCTCCTTGGCAGAAAAGCCAAAAAGCCTGTTGCCGTCTCTTTGGAGTTCCGTCAAGTCGTATAAATGAGGGGAAAAGCTCTTCTTATAGGTTTTATTCACCTCAACTACAACCCCATCTTTACCTTGGATGGAGGCTATTAACTTATCACATCTATCCTTGTCAAATATCCTTGTTTCCTTGGTCTTGGAATCCTGCCATATAAGTTTTATGCCTTTTGCTATGGCATTTATACCATAGTACTCCCTTGGCTTAAAGTTCTTAATTTCCTCTTCTCGCTGTGCCACCATAGCTAATGTAGGTGTCTGGACCCTGCCGCAAGAAAGTTGTGCATTGAATTTGCATGTCAATGCCCTGGTGGCATTGATGCCTACTATCCAATCCGCTTCGGCACGGGCTACAGCCGAGGCATAAAGGTTTTCGTAATCTCTGCCGTTTCTCAGCTTCGCAAATCCTTCCTTTATAGCTTTGTCTGTGACAGAGGAGATCCACAATCTCTTAATATGCTTTTTTATCTGAGCCTTTTCAATTATCCATCTTGCCACCAATTCACCTTCACGGCCTGCATCAGTAGCAATTATTATTTCTCCCACATCTTTTCTTCTCATCTGCTCTCTTACTATGGAGTACTGCTTGGCCGTCTGCTTTATCACCACCAGCTTCAGTTCTTTAGGCAGCATAGGCAGGTCTTCCAACCTCCAGACAGCATATTTATCTCCATAAGCTTCCGGGTCTGCCAAGGTCACCAGATGCCCTAAAGCCCAGGTTACCACATACTTTTCACCTTCAAAAAACCCGTTCCCTTTTTTATTGCAGTTCAAAACTCTTGCCAAGTCCCTTCCTACAGAGGGTTTCTCAGCCAATACCAATGATTTGCTCATGTAAACATTCCTCTCAATATAGTCTCTACTAATATTATCACATTTTTCGTAAGAATAACTTGTTTATTAATATTTTATAGTATCGCGTATAAATATACCCATTTTTGCTGTATTTATTTGACAAATTATTGACAATCCTTAAAAATGAGTATAATATATTAATGGCTATTGTAAATTTATGCATTATGATCTCTTATCTCTGTGTTTGAATAGTCATGGGGATGAGAGATTTTATAATGTACAACAAAGGAGGCAGTAAAATGAACCACAGTAATAACAAAAGAGAAACTTTCTCATCGGGTCTGGCAGTCTTTTTTGCTACATTGGGATCTGCAGTGGGCTTAGGGAACATATGGAAGTTCCCTTATATGGTTGGCGAAAATGGAGGCGGTGCATTTGTATTAATATACTTCATATGTGTACTGCTGGTAGGTATTCCGGTGGCGGTATCTGAGTTCTATATCGGCAGAAGCACCAGGAAAAATGCTGTAGGAGCATTTGATGTGCTTAAAGCAAAGCCCTTTTGGAAGTCTATAGGATACATGGGTGTCCTTTCTGCCTTATTTATTATGTTTTTTTACAGCAATGTGGCAGGCTGGGTTTTTTCTTATGTGTTTAAAGCAATAAAGGGAGATTTTTTATCCTTAGCATCCCTGTCCATGGAAGAAGCTGCTGTTAATGTCAGCAGTCAGTTTGATATAGCTGTCGGTGGCTCTGTATCACCCTTTGTATGGCAGGTTATCGCTGTAGCTATTGTATCTATAATAATTATAGCAGGTGTAAAAAAGGGTATAGAAAGAATAACCAAAACATTATTGCCCTTATTATTTATATTAATAATCATATGTTGCATACGTGCCCTCACTCTTGAAGGCGCAGCACAAGGTCTTAACTTCTTGTTCCGTCCCGACTTTTCAAAGCTTTCTGCGTCTGCGGTTTTATCTGCACTTGGTTTGGCATTTTTTAAGCTTTCTCTGGGAATGGGCACTATGATAACCTATGGCAGTTATTTTACTGAAAAGGATAATTTATTTGCCACATCAGCAAGGGTGGCTCTATCAGACAGCCTGGTTTCACTCCTTGCAGGAACAGCTATTTTCCCTGTGGTGTTTACCTTCGGCATGGAACCCGGGGCTGGGCCTGGATTATTGTTTAAAACTATACCCCTGGTATTCTCCAAGATACCTTTTGGAAATCTATTATTAGTAGCCTTCTTCATTCTTACTTCCATTGCTGCCACAACAGCCATGCTATCTCTTGTAGAAGTACCAGTAGCATTTTTTATAGAAGAAAAGAACATGTCAAGAAACAAAGCTGTACTCTTAACCTCTGGGATGATTTTGCTTATTGGACTTCTGACTGTTCATCCAAAAAGTGTCTTTGGAAATGTAGTAATCGCCGGAAAAGGATTCTTCGACTTGTTTGATTACCTATCCTCTAATATTATGCTGCCCATAGGCGGACTGCTTATATCAATATTTGTTGGATATATAGCAAATAAGAATGATTTAAGTAATGAGCTGTCCAACCATGGAACTTTAGACAATAAAGGTATGACAAAATTCTTTATCAATGTTTTAAGATATTTAACTCCCGCATTGCTTGTAATAGTATTTTTAAATTCCATAGGAATAATAAAATTTTAAGTTATAAAAGGCATATACATTATGTATACTGCCTTTTATCTTTGTTTCTTAGCTTCCTCAATTTTCTCTGCCAAATCATTGAGATATACCCATCTCTCCATTTTTTCTTCCAACAATCTTTCCTGTTCTTCCTTTTCATTGAGTAATTTTTGCAACAGCTCGTAATCGGAAGCCGCTTTATCAATCTCAGTGTCCAAATCCTGAATCTTATTCTCTATGGAAGCAATTACATCGTCTATTTCTTCGTACTCCTTTTGCTCCTTATATGTGAATTTCAATGGTTTTGGCTTTTCCCGTTTCTCTTTATTTGCATCAGCAACCTTTAATTTATTATCCCTATCAGCCTCTTTATGGGCTGTAGCTCTATCAAGTTTTTCTCTCAAATCTGAATAATTGCCTGTATGTTGTGAAATGCAGCCATCTCCTTCAAAATAGAAAATCCCATCCACTACCTTATCAAGAAAATACCTGTCGTGGGATACTGTGATGACAGCACCAGGGAAGTTTTCTAAATAGTCCTCAAGTATGGTCAAGGTTTCAATGTCCAGGTCATTGGTGGGCTCATCCAGAAGCAGCACATTTGGAGCTTCCATCAGCACTCTCAACAGATGAAGCCTCCTTTTCTCGCCACCAGATAGTTTACCTATGGGTGTCCACTGGAGTGTTGAATCGAAAAGAAATGTCTCCATCATCTGTGAGGCAGTAAGCTTATATCCTTCTGCGTTGGTAATGTATTCAGCTGCCTCTTTCACATATTCTATAGCCCTCATATCATCATCCATATGATAGGTTTCCTGAGAAAACACTCCTATTCGGACAGTATCACCTATTTCGACCCTGCCACTGTCAGGTTCCACTTTACCCGCTATTATATTTAACAATGTGGATTTGCCTATTCCGTTGGGACCTATGATTCCAACCCGGTCATCCCTCAATAATATATAGCTGAAATCTCTGATTACCTGTTTTTCCCCATAAGATTTATCTATATCATATATTTCAATAACCTTTTTCCCTAGCCTGCTGCTTCCTACAGATATCTCAATCTTATTCTCTATAAAATCAGGCTCCTTGTCTCTCAACTCTTCAAAGCGTTGAATCCTTGCTTTCTGCTTTGTGGACCGGGCTTTAGCTCCTCTCTTTATCCAAGCCAACTCACGTCTTAAAAGATTTTGCCTTTTTTCTTCACTGGCTCTCTCCATTTCTTCTCTCAGCAGTTTTTTCTCCAGATATTCATTATAATTGCCGTAGTATTCATAGAGATTACCTCTATCCAGTTCTATTATCTTATTTGTGACCCTCTCCAGAAAATACCTGTCATGGGTCACCATGAGGAGAGCACCTTTTCTCTTGTTAAGATACCCCTCCAAGTAGTCTATTATATCATTGTCCAGGTGGTTAGTAGGCTCATCCAGTATCAAAAGATCAGAAGGGTTGATAAGGGCTGCAGCTAAAGCGATACGCTTTTTCTGGCCTCCGGATAGAGTGCCTATCTTGGCATTAAAATCATCTATGCCTAGCTTGGTAAGTATAGTTTTAGCTTCCACTTCTATGCTCCAGGCATCCAAGGCATCCATATCCCGGGTAAGCCTTATTATAGCCTCCGTATCGTTTGCTTCAAGAGCTTTTTCATACTCTCTGATAACCTTCATGACAGCTGTATCTCCTCTGAATATCTGTTCCAACACAGTAGCCCCAGGGTTAAAATCCGGGCTTTGGGAAAGATACTCAATATTAATGGAGCTTCCCTTGGTTATCTTGCCTTCGTCAGGAATCTCAAGGCCTGCTATTATCTTTAGCAGTGTACTTTTCCCTGTACCATTTATGCCTATGACACCTATCTTGTCTCCTTCGTTTATGCTTAGGCTAATATTTTTCAGCAATATTTTCTCACTATAGCTCTTGCTTATATTTTCTGCATTCAATATGTTCATATTTATCACATCCCGTATATATATTATCACACAGCAGAAGCTTCAATCCATAGATAGTTATGCTATAATAACCATTAGGTGATTATTATGAAAGACGAAAAGCAAAAAGAACCGTCCCTGCTGCTTCTGAAGATGTCAATACGAGGCTTGGTGGAGTTTATACTCCGCTCCGGTGATATAGATTCAGGCTTCATGAGCATGAATCGAGCCCTGGAGGGAAGCAGAGCCCATAGAAGGCTGCAAAAATCCTATGGTGAAGACTACAAAGCAGAAGTGTCTTTAAAAAAAACCATCCAATTTGAAGATTACTGCCTTGTTTTAGAGGGCAGGGCCGATGGCATCTTTATAGAAGATGAAAATGTAGTAATTGACGAAATCAAGTCGGTCACCCAACCCCTTGAACTCATAAATGAGGATTATGATTTCAGGCACTGGGCTCAGGCCATGTGCTATGGATACATTTACGGTGAAGAAAATAATCTGGAAAATATCATCATACAGTTGACATATATTCATTTGGAAACCGATGAAGTGAAAAAGCTCCGAAAATCCTTCCATATTGGGGAGCTGGAAAACTTCTTTAATGATTTGGTGCAAAAATACTGCATATGGGCAGATTACAGCAGTTCCTGGATATCTATCAGGGATAATTCCATCAAGGAGCTGAAATTTCCCTTTCCTCAATATAGAAAAGGACAGCGGGAGATGGCTGCTGCAGTTTACAGAGCCATAAGGGATGAGAATATACTTTTTGCTCAGGCTCCTACAGGCATAGGCAAGACCATGTCTACCCTGTTCCCTGCGGTAAAGGCTATGGGAGAGGGAATCACATCCAAAATATTTTATCTTACTGCCAAAACCACTACTCAGGTGGTGGCGGAGGAAGCCTTTCAGCGGATGAAGGATATGGGACTAAAGTTTATTTCCATAACCATAACGGCAAAGGACAAGATATGCTTCAAAGAGGAAAGACAATGTAATCCTGGATACTGTGAATATGCCAGAGGACATTTTGACAGAATCAATGATGCCATTATGGATATACTTCAAAATGAAACCGAAATAGATAGGGACAAAATACTAGCATATGCCCGGAAGCATAAGGTTTGTCCCTTTGAATATTCATTGGATATTGCACTATGGGCAGATTGTGTCATATGCGATTACAACTACCTATTTGATCCCAATGCCAGTCTCAAAAGATTCTTCATGGATAAAAAGACTGACTTCACATTTCTCATTGATGAGGCTCACAATCTGGTGGACAGAGCCAGGGAGATGTATTCCGCAGAACTTCATAAGAAGGATTTCCTTGAACTGAAAAGGTTGATGAAGGGCAAGAACAAGGAGCTTCACGCTTCCTGCAACAGCATCAACAAATATTTCATTGAGCTGAAAAAGCAACTGGGAGAAGAATATCATTATGTAAACCAGGAGGAAGATAAAGATTTTTATCAGCTCCTAAGCTCCTTCGTGGCTAAAGCAGACAAATACCTCTCTATGAATGAGGAAGCCCATAGGAATGAGGAGCTTATGAACCTTTACTTTGGTGTTTTGAATCTGCTTAAAATATCCGAAAACTATGATGAGCATTATGTCACCTATATAGAGAGATATGGCAATGATGTACGGCTTAAGCTTTTCTGTCATGACCCATCACTGCTCATAAGCCAGGTATTGAAGAAAGGCAAGGCGGCTGTATTCTTTTCTGCCACTTTATTGCCCATGGATTATTTTCATGAAATACTGGGAGGCGGTGAAAACAGCAAGTCAGTCTACCTTAAATCTCCCTTTGATCCAGCAAATAGATGCCTGCTTATAGGTAATAATGTGGCAACTAGATATAGCAAAAGGGACGACAGTTATGACAAAATCGCCGATTATATATATAAAGCAGTCAAAGCTAAAACAGGCAATTACATGGTGTTTTTCCCTTCCTATAAGTATATGGAAAGTGTCTATGAAGAGTTTGCAGCAAAGTATGCTGATTACAATGTGAATATGCAAATATCAGGAGCTACAGAAGAGGAGAAAGCCCTTTTCATGGAGTCCTTTCAACCAAACCCCAAAAAACACAATATAGGTTTTTGCGTTTTGGGCGGTGTATATTCGGAAGGAATAGACCTTAGGGATGACAGGCTTATAGGTGTAATTATAGTAGGAGTGGGGCTCCCCCAGATATGCCTGGAGAGGGATATTATCAAGGATTATTATGATGCCAAGAATCACAAGGGCTTTGAATATTCCTACATATATCCGGGCATGAACAAGGTTATGCAGGCAGCTGGCAGATTGATCCGCTCAGAAACCGACAGGGGAGTTATACTTTTGTTGGATGAAAGATTTACTCGTTGGGATTATCAGAAGCTTTTCCCAAAGGAATGGTTCCCATATACAAAAGTCAACGAGAATACTATTGATAGGGTGCTAGAGAACTTTTGGAGTTAGGCAGTTACTGCCACTCCAAAAGCCTCTTCTCCCCTTCTATTTTTTTAATCTCCGTTATATCCTGGCTCACTTCAAGTACTCCTTTGTATTGCCCTTCTGAATCCCTCAGTGCGAAATACTGTATAAGGATTGTTCTTTCTTTCATCTGAATCCAGAAAGTTGCTGAATCCTTATGACCTTTTCTGAATTCATCAATTATTTTTTCTACTACATGAACGCTCTGGGGCGGATGGCAGTTCTTTACATCCCTGCCTATGGCAGCAGGAGATCTGGGGAATATCCTGTCCTTAGGCTTTGTAAAAAATCTCACCTTGTTGTTTTCATCTACGTATGTCAAATCTACAGGAAGTGCATTGAATATCATAAGAGCCTGCTGAAAGCTTAACTCTCCTGTTTCTGTCTTCATCACCAACTCCTGTCCCTGCCTCACCAATTTATCCTCTTCTTTCAACATATCATCCTTATCTATAGGAGGCCTTTCAATAAAGGGGAAGCCATACTCAAAGCTTTGTTTTTTCATATCCTCCCATTCTTTATCATCAATGACTTCCATGGCTGAGGGAAATAAAATATATCTTTCTTTATAAACAAGACCGTATAAAATGAAAAATAAATTCCCTATCTCTGGGTTGAAATCAGTTTCACTGGGTTCCTCGGATTTAAGTATGTATATCAGTTTCTTCAAAGAGGCCCTTGCTTCATCATGGAGGGCCCACATGATGGAAAGCCCTTCGAACTTTTCCATCTTTTTCTCCATATATGGAAAAAGTATGTTCTCTTTCTTCAGGTAATGATCATCAAATTGCTGAAGCTCTTGAATCCTCTTCAATAACTCATCTTTGTTGTTCTTAAAATCTTTTTTCTTAATTATCTCCTTTATGGCAGATAGTTTATCCTCAAGGGCTTCATTTTCCTCCATCAATGTATCCAGAAAGCTGTCCTTTTCTGGCTTCTTACATTCATATTGGATTAAGGATTTATTAAAAACATGTATGACCTTATCCAATATCTTCAGTATTTCCTTAGCTTCAATGCCTCTTTGAAGCTGGTTGTAGAATATTTGAAATGTTTCCTGGGGAGTAACCTTTTGCACATCTTCCTTATATTCATTGTAAAGCATGGTGCCATCTTTTCTTTCCAATACACCTTTTACATATTCAGTTAATCTTTCTACCCTTTGAGCATTTACCTCCATTGGTCTCCTCCTTTCAAATATTATTATACCTAAAAAGGGGACAAAAATAACCGTCCCCATTGTCCCTATTTAAGCAGTCGCTTTAATTCATCAAGTTCTTTAGGAGTTATATTTCTCCAGTGGCCTGTTTTCAACAATCCAAGTCTTATATTCATTATACGAATCCTCTTTAGCTTCAGCACCCTGTAGCCAAATACCTCACACATCCTTCTTATCTGCCTGTTCAATCCCTGAGTCAGTATTATGCGAAATGTGGTCTTATCTATTGGATATACCTTACAGGGCTTTGTCCTTCTTCCCAATATCTCTACTCCCTCAGACATTCCCTTGAGAAAGTCATCTGTTATAGGCTTGTTTACTGTCACTATATATTCCTTTTCATGATTATTCTCTGCTCTCAAAATCTTGTTGACTATATCTCCGTCGTTGGTCATAAGAATAAGGCCCTCCGAATCCTTGTCAAGCCTTCCTATGGGAAATATTCTCTCGGGATGGCCTACAAAGTCCACAATATTTTCCTGGACTCGTCTATCTGTGGTGCTTTCTATGCCTACCGGTTTGTTTAAAGCTATATATACTTTCTTTTTACCCCTTGCTTTTATAGGTTTGCCATCTATGGATACCACATCTCCAGGCTCAACAACAGTACCTAATTCGCATACTTTGCCGTTTATAGTAACCCTTTTTTCTTCTATCAGCTTATCTGCTTGTCTCCTTGAGCAAGCGCCGCTTTCTGCTATGTACTTATTAATTCTCATTCTATTACCTTCCAAACCTGTTATTTATAATGTTTTTTCCACTTAATTAGCAAAAATCCCCATACAAAATATATAATCAAAACAATAATGGCTGTCAATATCCGCTCTCTCATTGTTCCATCAGCGAAAAGTACAGGACCTATCCCAAAGAAGGTTATGAGAATAAAGCTTACGATGAAAATGGTATAGATAAAATAATACATGGGTGATTTCTTTTCCATGGCTGCTTTCCTTTCAAAATGAATAGTTCTAAAAGGGGCTATCTTATAAGATAACCCCTTTTTATTATATCACAATTTATTGTATTAAATACTTTTGTCTATGCTGTTGTATTGGCTTGTTCTTCAGATTCAGCAGCTTCATCTGCCTCTTGTGTCTTAATTTGTGTAAATACTGCTATAGGGGCATCATCTGCACTTATACATACCACACCTTCGGGCAGATTAATGTCTGTCAACATTATATTATCCCCATTCTTAGCATCACTTACATCGATTTCAATTGTATCCGGTATAAGCTTTGCCTTTCCTCTAAGCAGAATTTCATCAGTCTGGCTTTGGAGTATCAACTTTTTATATGCCAATGTATCTGTACCTTTGAAAACTAAAGGCACATTACGAGTTACCTCCGACTCTTCGTTAACCACTTGGATATCCATGTGAATCAACTCTCCCGAAATGCTGTCCCTTTCAGTGTCCCTTATAAACCCGAAGCTTTCCTTTTCGTTTAATACTACTGTCAGCTTGGTTCTACTGCCAAAGTCTTTGATTATTTTATCCACATCCTGCTTTTTGAACTTTACTGTGATTGGATCTATGCCTTTGCCATAGATGACACCTGGTACAAAATTCTCCTTTCTTACCTTGTAACCTTTCTGATCTCGATTAAAAGCCTCTAGCTTAACTATTCCCATATAAACTCCTCCTTTTCAAATATTTATACGAGTGATATAAAGCTTCGAGCTTGTATTCGATTATACCATAGTTTACATTAATAAACCAATTAGGCCAAAGTAAGCTCCCTGATTTGCTGATCTCTATTGCTCCAACATCAGCTTTTCCAGCTCCAGAGGTTCTACCTGCTTCCCGTCCTTAAAGGCCCTCATGTTTCCTCCGGATATTTCATCTATCAATGCTATATGATTATCTTCACCTATTCTTCCAAACTCAAATTTGATATCATAAAGGTCCATACCTTTTTTCTCTAGCTCATCCTTTACAATTGCTGCAATCTTCTTTGTCAGATCTTTCAGTATCTTATATTCATCATGGGTGAGAATACCAAGCATATCAAGGGCGTCTTCAGTAATTGGAGGATCCTGTCGAGCATCGTCCTTCAATGTAACTTCCACAAATGCATCTAGCGGCTGACCTTCTTTGGCATACATGCCATATCTGCGCAAGAAGCTTCCAACTGCCCTGTATCTGCATATTACTTCCAATCCATTGCCAAATAATGTAGCCGGTTTAACCGTCATAGTTGCGGCGTCAATGTCCGCATCTATATAGTGGGTAGGTATACCTTTGTCCCTTAATATTTCAAAAAACATTTTTGTAAGCCTGAGTCCTGCCCTACCAGCTCCTTCCATAGTCAGACCTACAGTGTTTGAGCCTGGATCAAACACTCCATTCTCTCCTGTCATATCATCCTTAAACTTCAACATATAGTTACCGTCTTCCAATAAATATACATCCTTGGTCTTTCCTTTATAAACAAGCTTCATGCCTCATATCTCCTTTTATAGAATTTATAATCTTTAGCCTATTATACTATACACGAACATTTAATTAAATATTATTTTTGTCATTCTGATATTAGAATATATTATGTCCACTATAAGCCTTTATTATTAATATTACAGACATTTTTATTATATTCTTCATGTTTTATGTTTTAACTTGCATCGTTCGCAATTTCTTCTGGTGGTTCTTCATCAATGCAAGGCAGCCACACGATAAAGCTTGCTCCTTTTCCAGGCTTACTTACTACCTCAATTCTTCCCCCATGTTCTTTTACAATTTGTTTGCATACATATAGCCCCAAACCTGTTCCTGTTTTTTTTGTGGTATAGAAGGCATTGCCTATTTTTTCAAGTTCCTCAGCAGATATACCTTTACCGTTATCAGTAACCCTTATGTACATCTCGTTCTTTTCTTCATTAAAACCTGTTTCTATTTCCAATCTTGGATCTGCCGTGTCTTCCATCGCTTCAACAGCATTTTTGCATAGATTTAAAACAACTTGATTTATCTGACCTTCATCACAGAGTAAATATCTTTCCTCCTTAGAAGTTTCAAATGTAATATCTATCTTTTTCATAAAAGATGTACTCATTATCAGACTTTCTACTGATTGAACCAAATCGCATATAGATACTTCCTCAAACTCTGTATCCCTTTGCTTGGACATATACAAAAATCTGCTTATTATACTATCAATCTCATCTATGCTCTTGTTAATTTTTTTTACATGCTTTAATAAATTTGATTCCTTAGTCATGACCTCCATGAGCTGACAACTGCCCTTTATTGTGGTTAAATAATTTCTGGTTTCATGTACTATGCCTGCTCCCATTTGACCAAGGAGAGCAAGTTTTTCCTGCTGGATCAATAAACTATGCTTCCTTTCTTCCTCCTGCCTGTTTAGTTCCAATTGATGATATGCTTCCTGAAGCTTTTTGTTTTTATCCTCCATCATTTTATAAGGGTATTTTACATAGCTGACAAATACCTCTTTGTATAAGTAATAATAATAGGTTATCTTTAATACATGTCCATATATCCAGCTAATTGAAGAAGGCGAGTTAGGAATTATGAACATTATTTGGGAAGCAATGATTATGAGTGGAACCATCAGTAGATACCTGTAGGTCTTTACAAACTCGTTGTGCATTTCTTTTTTTATATTAAGCAAACTCAGAAATGCAATGAATACTACTGCAATTTCTGCAACTTTTTGCACCGATGTCAATCCTGATTCAGTAAGCAAATCCGGCAATATATCTGGATACTCGATCATCAATACAGCTATAGCAAAAGGTATCGCTATAGCTGTAGCAAGATAAATCCATTTGCTAGTTTTGATTATAGGGATGCTTAAGGACACAATGTATAATACAATGACTTCTGTCAAACGTGCCAATATCCAGAATTTAATAGCAAAGTCTGAGGATTGTATGCCTGAATCTATGGGGACTGCAAAAAGATATACATGAAAGGCATCAAAAATAAGGATAGGTAGTATGGCAAAACCCAAGAAAGGCTTTTTATCAGGTATTTCATTTGCAGTATTCCATACTATCAAGAATATAGCAGCAGCAATAAATAAGCATAAGCTTTCCAATATACTATGAACAGCATAGACATTGACTTTCCATAAAGCAAAATATAGAATGATTGATATTACAAAATCAATGGCAAGCACCTTAAGATAATGATAAGACAGCACTTTATTTCTATTCATATAATCCATCTCCATAAAAACTATATATCTATGTATACTTAATTTCATACTCATCTAATAACTTGTATACAAATATAGTATGAGTTTATATATTCTAGAAAAAAAGCATAATTCCTCTAATAAAATAGTTATATTTTTCTAATTTTGTGTTGATGAAGATTGTTTGAGTGCAAAAATTGTAAACATGATAAGGGGAATGATTATAAAGTTAAATAAGAATAAATAGGAGTATATATTGAAAAATGTAAACAGCCTGAACAGGTTATCAGCTATAAAATATGATGATATATATGCAGCTAAGCTCACTATATATGTAATCCATATAAGATGCTTCCTTTTCAACCCAAATCCCTTTAAAAGACTAAGCATAGCATAAAAGGATATTAGATATTTCAGCATCCAACCCCCAAGTATCTGCAGCATTACATATAGTTCACCAAATTCCAGAAATCTGAAATAGCTCACCTGCTGAGTCTGAATAAGCTTGGGATAAGGCATAGTATTGGCTAAAACAGTACCGAAAGTAGTTATAACTCCAGTTGTAGACACAATCTCCATTTGAATTATTATGAGCAATGCTATAATAACATGCTTTATTATACTCTTCCTATTTCTCACTCTGATGAGATAGGGAAGGGTTATGGATACACTGCCATACAACCCCAGTATTTTAGCTAAAGCCACAAAAAAATTGAATTTCAGCCCATCCTTGAATATAGGAAAAAGCAAGCTCCAGTCTTTGTATCTGGCAGTAAGAATTCCTAGATTTATTCCCGCCATCATTATGAGAATGATGCCTATGACTGTAACTGTAATGATAGATACGATTTCCTTTCGTATTGTATATATTATCGGAAATACAAAAAATATCATCAAATACCATGTTGGGGTCTCCAGTAGCATGTTGGTATGCATGGAATTAGCTTCTGCAGACACACATTCAATAAGAGTTGCAAATAAGTTCACAATAAACAATGCTATGAATATATCTCCCAATCTCTTCCCTACAGCCTTCTCATATATCTCGCGCATGTTATATACCTCAGTCTTTTTACATGTGCTGATTATAAAAATATAAAAGGCAAATATTAGCACAGATGCAACAGTTACAGCAATCCAACTATCTCTGCCTGCATCTCTCATAAACACTCCGGGATAGGTTTTTAGGGATACAATACCTGTAGCTAAAAGAAGAAAAGCAAAATGCTTTGTGTTTATTTTATCCATACATTACCTCACATGACTGTTATTTATTTTAATTTGTGCATATTATACCTTTTCATGCAAAAAATATGTTGGGTGATATATATGAGTGCAGTTACTGTATCTTCAATAAAACAAAAACTAAACAACAATTATTCAATCATATACAGAAGTTTAGAAATCCATGAAGGCAATGTGGAAATAATATACGATGATACCATGGTCAATATTCAATTCATAAGTGAATTCGTGATTTCTCCCATTTTAAACAAAGATAAAATCATTACTGACCTGGAAACTCTGGAAAAAGAGGTCATTACTTCAGCTACCATAGGCAGTATCAAGTCTCTTGACGAAGCTGTAAATCATATACTTTCTGGGGCTGTGGTTCTTATATTTGATTTTTTGGATGAAGTTATTTATTGATCTGCCCCCGGTTATGCTAAAAGGTCTCTGGATATCCCTCCTACAGGCGGTGTTTTTAAAGGACCCAGAGAAGGATTCAATGAAATTTTGCAGGATAATATTTCTGCTGTGAAAAGAAGAATAAAGGACCCAAATTTAAAACTGGTAAGTACTACAGTAGGAAAAAAATCTAAGACTAAGGTTGTAATAGCCTATATAGAAGGCAGCGCACCTGATGATGTAGTGAAATTTATCACCAAAAGAATCGATGATATTAGTATGGATTATGTCATATATGCAAATATAATTCAAGAAAAACTGACAGTCACCAAAAGTTCCTTTAATACCTTAGGTTTTACAGAAAAACCTGATGTTGCTGCCGCCAAGCTGGGAGAAGGAAGAGTAGCAATTTTTGTTGACGGGACACCCTTATGCATAACAGCCCCCTATTTCTTCATTGAGAATTTCCATACTGCCGATGACTACACTTTAAATAAATATGTTTCTCCTTTTGGTGTCCTTTTACGGTGGGGTGCTTTCCTTAGCTCTACATTGCTGCCTGGTATTTATATATCTCTCTTTGCTTATCATTTTAACCTGGTGCCTTATATATTACTATTCAACATGGCAGCTTCCAGGTCCGGAGTTCCGTTTCCTTTAATAGTTGAGGTAATATTGATGCTCATATTCTTCCAGCTTCTGAGGGAAGCGGGTATAAGACTTCCACAGCCTATAGGACAAACTCTAAGCATTGTAGGAGCTTTGATACTAGGTGATGCTGCTGTTGGCTCAGGCTTTGCTTCTCAAATAACCATTATGATAGTAGCTCTCACCTCCATTGCCTCCTTTTTGGTGCCCACACTATCTGTTTCCATATTTTATTGGAATATAATTATAATCCTGTTTTCAGGTTTGCTGGGTCTTCCAGGGTTTTATATCGCTTTTATACTGCTTTGTTCTCATCTCTCTAGCCTTACAAGCTGTGGTTATCCCTATCTATACCCTTTGGGTACCCTTAATACCTTTAAGTATAAAGACATCATATTCAGAGGGGACTTTGATGAAATCAGCCATAATATTTTTATCAAGGATGATGCTGAATGAAAAAAAGATTTATCTGCTTTATTATACTGGCAAGTACCCTAATTCTCACTAGTTGTTATAATTATAAGGATGTAAACAGAATGTTTTTCCTTACTGCTTTTGGAATAGATGTGGATGAAGATGATAATGTTGTAGCATATGGAGAGGTTTTTGTTGCAGGCAGGAAAGCTGGGGAATTACAAGGAAAAGAAGAAGCGGTCACCTTTATGAATAAAGGCAAAACCATCTTCCAGGCTATAAGAAACATGAACTTGAATTCAAGATATCCCATATCCTTTGTTATGAATAGAGCCATTTTATTCAGTGAAAAAGCTGCCATGAAAGGTATGGATGATTACCTGGATTTCCTTTTACGAGATCAGGAGTCTTTAATCAGACAGCATATTTTCATTGCTTGCTGCCCACTTGAAGAGTTAATAAAAATTGAAATGGAGGAAGATAAATTTGTAGGCATATTTCTCAATCTTCTTATGCAGAACGAAAAAGCTCTTGCCAATACCAGTGAAACCACCTTTGGTGAGTTTATGCTGAATAAGAGCTTGGGAAGTAAAATTAATGTTATAAACATGATTGGTCTTCATCAAAATCCAAGCTATCAGGGAATAGATATTAAAGGCCTGGCTGTCATACAGGATGATAAAATGGTAGGAAAGATGAGCCTTGAGGAAGGCAGATTTTATAGACATTTTCAAGGACTAAAGCACAAAGGAACCATTAATGTAACAAACCCCGAAAAACCTGGCAAGCATGTAATATTAGAAAGCGAAAGCAGCAAAACAAAGGGAAAAATATATTATGACGGTAAAACCATCCATGTAATAAGAACAGTTAATGTAAGAGCCAGCTTTGCTGGATCTGAAGGTGGTATAAATCTTCAGGAAAATGCTATCAGAGAAGCCATAGAAGCCGAGGTTGAAAAAATTGTGGAAGAAGGCTGTATGGAACTTTTTAGGAAGTTCAAGGAGCAGGGCATAGATGTGTTTAACCTGAAAGCAGCTATAGAAAAGAAATACCCGGAACTTGCCACAGAAGATTTTCTTGACAAAGTAAAGGTGAAGGTAATTGCAAATGTAAAAATAGATGGTAGCTCAGATATAACAAATTATTATTAAAGGAACGCATAAATGCGTTCCTTACAAAAGCTCCAACACTACTGGGCAGTGGTCACTTCCCATTACATGGGAATGAATCTCTGCATCCTTCATCCTATCCTTCAATCTCGCTGATACTATGAAATAGTCGATTCTCCATCCCACATTCTTGGCTCTGGCGTTGCCCATATAGGACCACCAGGTATACGCATCCTCTTTATCAGGATAGAAATATCGGAAGGAATCCACAAAGCCTGAATCCAAAAGCTTTGTCATCTTTTCTCTTTCTTCATCGGTAAATCCTGCATTTCTTCTGTTGGACTTGGGATTTTTCAAATCTATTTCCTTGTGAGCCACATTCAAATCGCCACAATACACTATAGGCTTTACTTTATCAAGCTCCATCAGATATTCCCTGAAATCATCTTCCCATTTCATCCTATAATCCAATCTTGCCAGTTCTCTCTGGGAATTGGGTATGTATGCATTGACCAGGTAGAAATCTTCATACTCCAATGTTATGACCCTGCCTTCCTGGTCATGCTCGTCCATTCCTATGCCATACTTAACGCTTACAGGTTTTATCTTGGTAAACACTGCAGTACCTGAATAGCCTTTTTTCTCTGCATAATTCCAATACTGCTCATAACCAGGCAGTTCCAATTCTATTTGCCCTTGCTGCAGCTTTGTCTCCTGAATACAGAAAATATCTGCATCTACTTCCTTGAAATACTCCAGAAAACCTTTACCTACACATGCCCTGAGACCGTTTACATTCCATGAAATCAGCTTCATAAAAAACCTCCTATTAAATAATTATGGGCTGTTGCAGTATTTGCCACAGCCCCTTTTGCTTGCTTATTATAGTTTAACAACATTTGCTGCCTGAGGCCCTTTAGGTCCTTGCTCCACTTCAAATTGAACTTTTTGCCCTTCTTCAAGATTCTTATGGGCTTCATTGCCTTGTATAGCTTTATAATGAACGAAAACGTCCTTTTCGCCTTCAACTTCTATAAAACCATAACCTTTCTCAGAATTAAACCACTTAACTGTTCCTTCTTTCATAAATTGTCCTCCTATTATTAAAACGCTTTGTAATGTTATTATACCACGTCCGCTAAAAAAAATGTGCCATCTACATATCAAGATTTTCCTAATATTTGGACAAACCTTTCTGATGTAGGCGACAGTGACACGCTTTTTAAAAAGCATATACCTATGCTTCTTTCTGGTATATTTTCATTGAGTTTTATTTCAAAAAGTTCCTTTTTTTTCAGATATTCCTGGGAAAACTCCCTGATTACACAGGATACACCCAGGTTTATCCTGGCAAATTCAAGCAGCAGGTCGTGGGAACCCAGCTCAATTTCCGGTTTTATGCTTATGCCTTTAGATAAGAAAAACTTTTCCACATATCTCCTTGAATTGGATTTAGGCTCCAATAGTATTAGAGGAAGATTGCTCAGTTCCTTCAGGCTTAATGCAGCGGAGAGTTTTTCCTTGTATACATTACCACATACGAATATGTCATGTATATCCATAATTTTTATGATCTCCAGTGCTGGCTCTTCTATGGGCAAGTTGCATATTGCAATGTCTATTTCTCCGGATTTAACCAATGCACAAAGCTCCAATGTGGTCTTATTCATTATTTTCAATTTTATATTTGAATATAACTTATGAAATTTTTCCAAATAAGGCAGTAAAAAATACCTGGAGATGGTATCTCCTACTCCGATTTTCAATTCCCCTGCTGTTAAATTTTTCCATTCCTCAAGCTTTTCTTCACCTTTGTTTATAAGGTTAATGGCTGAATTTGCATACTCAAACAGCAGCTTTCCTTCATTAGTCAGTATAACACCTTTGGAAGTCCTTGTAAAAAGCCTAAGTCCCAATTCTCTTTCCAATTGTGCTATTGACTGGCTGACGGCAGGCTGGGTCATATAAAGGGAAGACGCAGCCTTTGAGAGGCTTTTTTGCTTTGCCACCTCACAAAAAACCCTATATAATTCAAGTTTTACCACCATATAACCTCCTCTTATACCCGTTATAAAGGATATTTATTTTACTTATATCATATGATAGTATATAGTACAAGAGGGAAATGCATATTAAACCCAAAAAGAGAATTATGAGGAGATGTTGGAATGGAAAGAATGGTTGGTACTGTAGTTAGGGGCCTGCGCACGCCCATTATAATGCAGGGCGACGATATACCTTCAATCGTTGTCGACACTGTGTTGAAGGCCTCGGAATCAGAAGGCTTTTCCATATATGATAAGGATGTGGTGGCCATAACCGAATCTGTGGTAGCCAGAGCTCAGGGTAACTATGCAAGCATCGATGCCATTGCAAAGGATATCAGTGGTAAATTCGCTGACGATACAATCGGAGTTATATTTCCCATTTTAAGCAGAAATCGTTTCGCCATATGCTTAAAAGGCATAGCAAAGGGAGCGAAGAAAATAGTGATAATGTTCAGCTACCCTTCCGACGAGGTAGGCAATCATTTGGTAGATATAGATGTGCTGGATGTGAAGGGAGTAAATCCCTGGACTGATGTATTGACAGAAAAGGAATTCAGAAATTATTTCGGTTATAATAAGCATACTTTTACAGGAGTAGATTATATAGAATACTACAAATCCATTGTTGAAGAATATGGTATTGAATGTGAGATAATTTTCTCCAATGACCCAAAAACCATATTGGATTATACAAAAAGTGTATTAGTCTGTGATATCCATACAAGAAAAAGGACCAAAAGGCTTCTCCATGCTAATGGAGGAGAAAAAGTCTACGGTCTTGAGGATATATTGACAACACCCATAGATGGCAGTGGATACAATGAATTATATGGATTGCTGGGCTCAAATAAAGCCACTGAGGACAGCATAAAGCTTTTCCCGAGGGATTGCCAGACTTTGGTGGACAAAATACAAAAGCAGCTTTTCGAGAAAACTGGCAAAACTATAGAAGTCATGGTATATGGAGATGGAGCCTTCAAAGACCCTGTAGGTAAGATTTGGGAGCTGGCGGATCCGGTAGTATCTCCGGGCTATACAGCAGGACTGGAAGGAACACCCAATGAAATCAAACTCAAGTATATAGCAGACAACTACTTTGCCCATCTAAAGGGTGAAGAGCTTCGAAATGCCATATCTGAATATATTAAGAATAAGGAAACTGATTTAAAAGGCAAGATGGAAACTCAGGGTACTACTCCAAGAAGGCTTACAGACCTTATTGGCTCTCTTTGCGATTTGACCTCCGGCAGCGGGGACAAAGGAACACCGGTAGTATATATCCAAGGCTATTTCGATAACTATACTAAATAAAAAAGACTTTCTAATATATAAAAATAGTGGACGGTTGATTAAGAACCGTCCACTATTTTTTTGCCTATTTTGTTGGCAGAATCTCTATCCAATATCCATCCGGATCTTCTATGAAATATATGCCCATTTCCTTATTCTCATAGCAGATCCAGCCCATTTCCTTGTGATGCTCATATGCTGCCTCAAAATCGTCTACTCTGAAAGCAATATGTGATTCATTGTCTCCCAAGTCATAGGGTTCTTTCCTATCCCTAAGCCATGTAAGCTCCAACTGGTGCTCAGTAATTCCATCACCCATGAACACAAGAATAAAATCTCCATCTTTATGTTCTTTTCTTTTTACTTCTTCAAGTCCTAATGCCGCTTTATAAAAGGCGATGCTCCTTTCCAAGTCCAGCACATTTATATTGTTATGTTCAAATTTGAATTTCATATAAAAACTCCTTTCATCGTTATGTAGCTGCAAGCCTTCTTATTAGCCCAGCTCATTGATAATACCTTATTATTATACCAAAAAATAGTTAATAATAATACTTAGTATATACAGCATTTGGTATAATATATATTATATTCATCAGCTAAAAGGTGGTATGTTTATGAAAAATATTAAGGTTCAATACTTGTATAACAGCGGTTTTTCAGTTGAAACCGAAAATCATCACTTGATTTTTGATTGCTACAAGGGTTCTCCAAAACTCAACCATAAAGATACTATTGTATTGGTTTCCCATAGCCATCCGGATCATTATAATCCTGGTATACTAAAGTGGAAAAATAAAAAGGAAAACATGAAATACATATTCAGCAGTGATATCCAAGTTAAAGAACCTGATGAGAGTATATGTTTTGTATCTCCCGATGAGGAAATAAGCATTTATGATATGAGCATAAAAACCCTAGGTTCAACTGATCTTGGAGTATCCTTTCTTGTTAATGTGGACAATTTAACTCTTTTTCATGCAGGGGATTTGAACTGGTGGTATTGGTGGGACGATACACCGGAGGAAATACGAGTTATGGAGGAAGCATTTAAAAGAGAAATACATAAGCTCAATGGAAAAAAGATTGATATTGCCTTTTTCCCTGTTGACCCTAGGTTAAGGCACAATTATTGCCTGGGAGGAGAATATTTTATAAAGGAGATAAAACCTGAATTTTTTGTTCCCATGCATTTTGGTGATGATTATGGAACAATTAAATCTTTCATGGAGAAGGTCAAGAATTATCCTACAAAGGTTGTTGAAATCTCAGCTAAAGGTCAGGAAATATATTTATAAGGAGGAGTCATTGTATGTTTAAACTCGAAGGAATAGAAAAAATGAATGAAGAACAAAAACTACAATACATGCTGGTTTTACTGGAAGGACAGTTATCCTCGGAAGAGGATGTATTAGCTAATCTGTCCAATGCATCTGCAATAATAAAAGCTGTAATGGATAGACTGAATTGGTCAGGGTTTTACATAATGAGAAATGATGAACTGGTCTTGGGTCCCTTCCAGGGTTTGCCTGCCTGCAATAGAATAAAGCTTGGTTCCGGTGTCTGCGGTACTGCTGCCTCTACTCGAAAGACGCAGGTAGTTCCTAATGTACATGAGTTTCCAGGCCATATAGCCTGCGATAGCGCTTCCAATTCAGAAATAGTAGTACCCATAATCAAAAATGATACAGTATATGGTGTGCTGGATTTAGACAGCCCCGAGTTAAGCAGATTTACAGAGCTTGAAGCAAAATATCTGGAAAAGTTTGTTGAAAAACTTAATAAGTATATTGATTGGGAAAAAGTATAGACTAGAAGCATTGGGGACGGTTCTTTTTGCTTCCGAACTGAAGCAAAAAGAACCGTCCCCAATGCTTATCAATGTTTCTAAAGAACGGGGGGTTTTCTATAGCGGGTTAATTGTTCAAAACCATAGGCAATTTCTATTAAAGTTGGTTCATCCCATTCTCTGCACAGTATCTCCATTCCAACTGGAACTCCTATTGGTGCCTTATCAGTGGGCTCTGTAAAGCCAGCAGGTACTACACAGGAAGGGAAGCCTGTAACTGCTCCCAATACGCCGTTTCTCTCCACTTGTGGTTCTCCAGCCTTTACAACAGGTCGCTTCTGATGGGGATATACTATGGCATCCAAGGCATATTTAGCCATGATACTCATTACAGTATTTCGCAACTCTATTTTCTTCATAATCCGCTCTTTATATTCCACTGAGTTTATATCCAGTGTTTCAGCATATTTAATATTATCCTCTATACCCTTGTGATATTTTCCTGATGCTATTACATCCGAAAGAGAGTGAACCTTGGCCCTTGGTCCCAAATCCTTCAGGTAGCTGCTGAGATGAGCCTTTAAATCAAATAGATGGACACTTACTTCTTTTACCAGCTTATCTCCGTCTATATATTCTTCAATAGGTATCAATATGGCCCCGGCTGTCTCCATAGCTTTTAGGCTTTTATCCATAGCTTCATTAACTTCTCTGTGTATTTCTTCCTTGCCAAAGAAGCTCTTTAATATACCAATCCTCTTCCCTTTCAATCCGTCCTTTTTGAGGAACATGCTATAGATTTCGGGTATTTTCCCGACAGACCAGGCTGTGATAGGATCCTTCTCATCATACCCTGCAATCACATCCAACACTCTGGCTGCATCTTCTACTGTACGCATGATTGGACCAGCAGTATCCTGGGTGAGCGAATAGGGTACTATTCCATCCCTGCTGACCAGTCCTATAGTAGGTCTCAGACCTACCAAGCTGCATGCTGAAGCAGGTGATCTCACAGAATTGATGGTATCTGTACCTATTCCTATAATTCCAAAATTAGCAGCAACCGCTGCTCCTGTACCTCCACTGGAGCCTCCCGGAGTCCTTGTCAAATCGTAAGGATTCAAGGTTTGACCCAATATTGAGCTGGCTGTCTCACCCCAAACGGCAAATTCATGAAGATTTACCTTTGCCAATATAATAGCCCCTGCTTCTTTCAGTCTTTTAACAATAAAGGCATCATCTTCCGGAATCATATCTTCCAAGCTCAAGGAACCGGCAGTGGTAGGCATGTCTCCTGTATCTACATTGTCCTTCAAAAGCACAGGTATCCCATGCAAAGGACCTGTAAATCCAGAAGTTTTATACTGCTCATCCAGACTGTCGGCGATCTCCAAAGCCTTTGGATTTACCATTATCACCGAGTTTAATTTAGGTCCTTTCTTATCATAGGCTTCGATTCTTTCCATATACATCTCTATCAATCTACGACAGGTCAATTGTCCTTGCTTTATTGCTTCATGGACCGATGCAATTGTGGCTTCCTCCAGGCAAAATCCTTTGCTATTGCTATCCATGGTTACCTCCTCCTCTCATAGAACTTTGCTTATTTGCTGCTTGTATCATTCTACCTTAATTATACATTATGATATGGTTAAGAGAATCATAATTAAACAACAAAAACTATTGCTATCACTCAATGATTTTTGTCATATTTCTACAATAGACATAATTATAATATCACACTTGATTATTAATAACATGTGAAATATATAGTGAGTACTATGGAATAATAAGCTTTATATAGATTGTTTAGGAGGCAGAACCTTGAAGAAAATAGTAATAAGAATTGTTCTTGTATTCTGTTTTATCACGCTTTCAGTCTTTAATATAGTAGACATTGAAAATCTGAGAACTTTTATCATATCCACTGAAAGAGTATATAAAATACGAATGAAGCAGCATCTTTTTTGCCTTATGATGGCATATCCTGAGCATGCAGTCGACTTGGAGCATTCTAAAAATGGTCATGTATATCTTATAATGAAATCAGGGGCTAGAATTCTCTATGATGACAAAAGGGCAAAAAGTCAGGAGGAAATTATATCTAATCCGGATCTTCAGGATATGATGGAGCCTATCTATCCTCTTGGCGCCATAGATAGGCTTATGGATATGGACTTTGATCCGGGCAGATCCAGAGTATATGCTTTGCTTAATGAAGTATACGGAGGCAGCAGTCAACAGGTAAAATCAAATTTGGATAATGTGAAAACCTATTACGGATATCTTCAGTTTAATAAAAACAATAATGCCTCAGCTTCATTAAAATCTGTTATGGATGAGCTCATACCCTTGGCACAAAGCAGACATGATATCCGGGTTTGTTTAATACCCTATGGCGGCACATTTAATCACCGATATATAGCAGGAACAAATCGTTTAAGCCCTCACGCTTTTGGTATAGCCATTGATCTGGCTCGGGACAAAAGAGACTATTGGCAATGGGCATCAAGAGACGAAGGTCAGAAAAGACTGGAGTCTTATCCTCGTGAAATAGTTGAAATATTCGAGAAGAACAACTTTATTTGGGGTGGTAAATGGGGACATTTTGATATACTTCATTTCGAATATAGACCTGAAATAATCATGATGGCTTCCTATTTTGGAGATAAAAACAATACTGAGGCTCTTTGGTATGAAGGTGCACCCATGGACAATGCTCTGGCAATGAAATATATAAAGCGCATCAACGAAGTTATAAGATAATTTATTAATTTTCAATAGTTTTAGTAATTTTATTATGAGAATTGCTATATATTTAACTATTGAAAATATTATAACATATGGCAAAGGAGCATTGTTATATGATGTCCCCAAAAACCAAAATGAATGACGAAACTAGAACGAGATTGGCTATGATTATGGCTCTTCTTCTGCTGACATTGCTATTTTTATACAGAGAGCCCATTTATAATGTATTCAATTCTAACGATGAAATCAAAGATTATGTAGAGCTCATATTTCAATTAAGAAATAGAGCAATTATAGGAAGTGATTTGGAATCCATAGAAGCTTTATATGCTGTTGATTCCAAATATGGCCGTTGGGCCTATGAGTATGAAGTAAGGAAGCTGAAATACATCCACAACTGGGAACAAAAACAAGGGGTTAAATTCACGGAAATAAACCCAAAGGTAGTAATCAAAAATGTAAAAAATGATGAAGAACGTGTATCTGTTAATCTGCTATGCAATACCGAATATAAATATGTTTACGA
>NZ_JAWLCK010000018.1:0-33689 GCF_041687175.1 Lutispora sp. | reverse complement strand
ATTTTACAATTTTATTTTACATTTCTGTTACATCACTCTCCCATACATTGACTATATATATAACAGTTGCTATAATGTGAAATAGGTAGCAAGCCCTATGGGCGCTATAATAATTATTACATATCGAGGAGGTTGGTTAAATGAAGAAGACACTTGCATTGGTTTTAGCACTTGCTCTGGTATTTTCATCAATAACAGTAGCATTTGCTGAAGAGACAATCGGTGCAGAAGCTCAGCTTTGCGCAGACTTAGGTATGCTCAAAGGTGAAACCGGCACAGTAGATGCAGCTTACGTTGCAACTGCTCCAAAGAGAATACAGGCAGCTATTATGTTCTTGAGACTTAAAGGTCTTGAGGCAGAAGCTCTTGCTTTCACAGGCGAAGACAATTTCGCTGATGGAAACATAGCATGGGCAGAAGGTGCTAACTTACTTGCTTACTTAAAAGCTAACCCACAGCTTGGCTGGCAGGGTGACGGCGTTAACTTCAACCCAGACGCAGCAATCACAGCTCAGCAGTACTACAAAGTACTTCTTGAAGCTCTTGGTTACAAGCAGACAGTTGAAGGCGTTGTAGTAGGCGATTTTACATGGGACGAAGTATTGACTTTCGCAGCTGAAAAAGGCCTCGCACAGGTTGCAGCAGTTGAAAACTTCACAGTTAACGACTTGGCTGTAGCAACAGTTGAAGCTCTTAAAGCTAACATGAAAGACGTTGAAACAACTCTTGCTGCTACACTTGTAGAAGCAGGTAAAATTGACGAAGCTAAAGCAGCAGCAGCAGGTCTTGTAGAAGATAAGAATGCTGTAGTTGAAGTAGCAGTTAAAAAAGCTAAAGCGCTTGGTAGCACAATAGTTCAGGTTGAGTTCGAAGATGATGTTGACGCTGCAGCAGCAGGCAACGTAGATAACTACTCAATCGAAGGTCTTACTATCAATTCAGCAGTTGTTACTGATACAGATTTAGTAAGACTCGAAACTGAAACTATGACATCCGGTAAGCTCTATAAGCTGACAGTTGGTGAAAAGACTGTACAGTATACTGGTATTGCAAAAGTATCAGGCAGTCCTTCAATTAAAGATATCGAGAGCAGAGACGTTGAAGAAATCGTTATAACTTTCGATAAGAACATCGACTTTGCTTCAGGTTCAGAAATAGCTAACTATTCCGTAACTGGCGGCGTAGAAGTAGTAGCAGCTGAAGTTGACGGCGACGAAGTTACATTGACTACAGAAGGCCTTAAGAATAAGACTAAGTATACTGTAAAAGCTACAAACATTAAGTCAATAGAAGGTGTAGCAAAGAAGTCCACTTCTGATACAGTTACTGTTAACTATGACCTGGTTGCTCCAAAGATCTCAGATATACAAGAGCAGACAAATCAGAGAATAGTAGTTTTCTTTACAGAAGAAGTTGATAAAGAATCAGCTGAAAACCTCGAGAACTATTCAATCAAAGTAAACAAAGCCGATGGCGATGAGCTTGAGATAGTATCAGTTACTTGGGACGATGATGATGAAGACAATGTAGAAATAGTAACTGAGCCAATGGAAAAGAGATTGGAATACAAGCTCTCAATAAACAACATAGCTGACCAGAGAAAGGTAGCCAATGTAATGACAAGACCGGCTACAAAGACTTTCAAAGGCGTTGCTGAAGATAAAAATAATCCAAAGTGGAAGTCTATAACAGTTCTTTCACCAACAACAATCATGGTAGAATTTAGCGATGAAAGCAGAATAGACGAAGAAAGCGCATTGGATCTTAACAACTATACTTTGGACGGTCTGGATATCGAATCCATAGAGACTCTTAAGAATGAATGGAAAGTATTCAGAGCACTTCTTACAGTTGAAGAGATGGAAACTAGCAAGAACTACAAGCTGACAATTGCTGATGTTCTTGATGAGTTCGGCAATGCATTAAAGGAAGATCACAAGACAGCTAAGGGTATAGCTGAAAGCTTTAAGTCAGCTAAACTTCTTAGTGCTATAGCTACTGACGAAGACGAAATAGTTTTGACATTTGACAAGGAAGTTGATGAAACAACTGCAGAAAACTTAGCTAACTACAGTGTTAACAAGGAAGTTGGAAACCCAACAAAAGCTACATTAGAAGATGATGGTGTAACAGTTACATTGGAAGTTAACGACCTCGTAAACGGCAGAAGCTATAAGGTTACTGCTGACGGCGTTGAAGACCTTGCTGGTAACCAGTTATACTACAAGGTATCAGTTGACACTACTACTAACAATTGGGATGATGATGCTCCAGAATTAGAAGATGCAACAATACTGAATGAATATGTTGTAGCACTTTCCTTCGATGAAATGGTTAATCCTCATCCAAGTGCAAAGGTAGCATTGGCATTAGACGTTGATGAAGATGGCAACTATGATCCAGCTGATAATGTTTACTTACCATATGCTGACCTGGTAGATGATGATACAGTTGTTGAATTCTCAGGTGTTGCTCCATTGGTTAACGGCGAAAGATATACTGTAGTAGGTATAGTATACGGTGCTGGAAATGCTGATGGCGGTATAAGAGACCTTTATGGCAATGCATTGTTTGCTGCAGATATCGAAGTTGGCGAGTTTGAATTTGACGGTATTGATGACGAATATGAAGACTTTGCTGAAGTTGAGTCCTATGAGCAGGTAGATGCGAAGACCTTCAATGTAACAATGTCTAGAGATGTATTACTTTGGGACGGCAGCGATATAGTTGCAAGCATCTCAGTGGGCGGATTTACTGTTACAGTAGATGCTGATGATGACTTCGTACTGAACTTTACTAAGAATTCTGGAATCATTGACGATGAAGATGATGACTATGAGTTCGATTTGAGAGACTTCGTAATAGACTTACACGGTATGCCAGCAGCTAATGCTGATACAGAGGAAGAGACATTCTTCTCACCTGAGTATAAGGACGAGGATGCTCCTTACGTGGACGAAGTTGAAGCAGTTGACAGAAAGACAATAAGAGTAACATTCAGTGAGAATATCAACGCACTTAACGCTTCTAAATTCTCACTCCAGAACTACGACACAGATAAGACTGTATCTATCAGCGGTGTAGCATTTGATCCAGATAATGATAATGCTGTATTGATAACTGTTACAAAACCACTGGAAGCTAGATACGAGTATGAATTAACTGTAAAAGTTGATGCAGTAAAAGATTACGTACCGCTCGGAGTTGAAGACGAAGAGACTTGGTACTTCCAGGGAACTAACTTAGCAGAATAATCTATCATAAGATAAGAGCCTCCGGTTTATCCGGAGGTTCTTTTTTTACAAACGTTCTACAATTGGCGTAAAAAATTGAAAAGTGGCGTGAAATAGTATAATATATAATAGAAACAAACTAAATATTAGGAGTAGAGCAAATGGCAAAGAAATCATATATTAACACCGGTAGTAATGACAAAACAATAAATGGCTTTTTTATGTTTTTGATAGCGTCATTTATGATCATCATTCCCTTTTACAGAGGGCTGTTCTTCAGAGTCAATTATATTCCCGCAATTATATTCATAAGCATGCTTTTTGCCGTTTCCATGGCACACAAGCTTAGAAGAAAGGACTATAAGATTCTCGATACATATACCGACATAACGGTTTTTCTGATACCTGCTTCATACCTGATATCTTTCTTTTTTGCAGCCAATACAAAAGATGCTTTTGATATGTTCCTGTTATATTGCAGCTATTTTATGCTATATAAGCTTACATCCGATTTATCTGTCGGAGACAAAAAATATAAGGACGTGTTTATTGATGTGATAATTGCCTCTGCCTTTTTATTATCCTTTACAGCGATAATGAATATGACAGGCTTTATTGACATAAACGGTGCTTTCATTGGGAAAAGGCTTTATGGTTTGTACCAGTATGCCAACTCCACAGCCTCTGTATTGGGTGTCGGAATAATATTAGCTTTAAATAAGCTAATAAGTGAGGAAAACATAAAGAGAGCAGCCATATACCAATCGGTGATGACTGCACTGATAGCGTCCTTTATATTTACACTGTCCCGTGGAGGATATCTTGTATTGGCAGGAGTCCTTCTGCTCAATTTTATATTGATCAATGCAAAAGCAAAATTAAGACTGTTAATGGGCTTGTTCGTGTCACTTATATCTAGCTTTATGCTTATTTTCAAGTTTTATACACTGGCAGAGGAGAATATTTCAGCCATATGGATTCATTATTTGGTAAGCATAATACTCAGTGCTATTATTGTATGTATAATATACTCTTTTAAAAGCAAAGTTAAGCTTGATTTTCCAGACAAGACTATAAACATATCTTTGGTGATAATGGTAACAGCCTTCACTGTAATTGCTATATTGCTTTTCTCAATTAAAGAGCCTATAGAGTATAAAATAGTGCATAGAGCGTCAGAAGAAAGCTCATGGAAGGACAGAAACATAAGTATGTTCGATCTGGAGCCTGATGAAGAATATATTCTGGAATTTGATGTAAAAGCCTCTTTAGAAACCCCCAACAGTTATGGAGTAGTAGCCCGCAGCTACAACAATGAAAATAAGCAAAGTGAAATATTGAGACATTTTGAACCAACCGGACCCCAATTTACAAAGAAAAGCTTTAATTTCACAACCCTTGAGAATACCGAGAAAGTCACAATATACTTATACAACTATGATTCAGGCAGCAATACAGTATATAGAAACGTCACAATAAGAGATTCAAACGGAATAATACTTAGAAAAATGGAGAGACCCAAATATCTGCCTGCAGCAATTGCCGACAGACTGACAGATATAAATATGGAATCAGAGAGTATTTCTTCCAGAATATACTTTACCACAGACGGGCTGAAAATCATGAAAGACTACACTATCACTGGAGCAGGCGGGGGAGCATGGAAAAATCTTTATAGACAGTATCAGTCTGTACCATATAACACCACAGAAGTTCATAATTTCTATGTGCAATATGGCATAGAAGTTGGTATTATAGGACTTGCTGCATTGACAGGACTTCTTCTGCTGCTGATTGCATCAATGATAAAAAGCATCAAAGCCCGTTCGAATTACTTATGCGTATATCTGGCCGTCATGCTATTGCTTCTGCATTCCACTATCGACTTCAATCTGTCATTGGCAGCAGTGGGATATATACTTTGGATGCTTATCGGTATTGCCAACAGTGAAAAAAATTCACCAGCCATAAAAAGGGAGCAGAACACCCATATAAAGGTACTATCACTGGCTTTGACACTCATAATCTTATTTACGTCATCTTCCATATACTATGGTATGAAGCTTGGAAACCAGGGCGCAAGAGCTTCTAGGAACAAAGAAGGCTCAAATAGGGTAATGGAGCTATATCAAAAAGCTTCTGTCTTCGATAGATTTAATGGAGCGTATAGAATTGATTTAGCCCAGATGATGAACAATGAGCTAAGAAAGACAAAGGATAAAAAGTATCTGGATGGTATTGAAGAGCAAATCTCACTCATAAAGAGATATGAGCCATATAACCATCAGTATACGCCGGTTATCTGCAATTTACATCTATCATTAGGCAAATTTGAAGAGGCATCTGACATAGTAAATGAGAAGCTGCAGCATGAACCCATGGTTGAGCAGTCATATATGCTGAAAATCGACTTGAACTATAAGGTTGCCAGCTATTATATAAAGGATGAAAAAGTTCAGGAAGCAATTCCCTATCTTCAGAAGATATTAGAAGCATCGGATGAGTTAGAAAAAGTAAACATGAATCTTAAGACGCCGCTGAAGCTCACAGGGAATTACCCCAAAATGATTGAGGCTGCGCAAAGGACTCTAGATATGGCAGAAACAGATCAAAATAAATAATTTGAGCCAAGTGAGGTAAAAGAATGGAAGATATTAGCTTAAGAGAATTGATCGAGATACTGTTAAGAGGAAAAAAGATAATTACACTTATAACAGTGATAGCCATATTGGTCTCTGGGATTATTAATTACATGGTTCTGGAGCCTGAATATGAAGGCAAGGTCGTGCTTATGGCTTCCGGGATAAATAGCAGACAACAGACAGTACCACAGGCTATCGGGGTAGAGGCTGTTTTGAATACCCTCTCTCAATATCAGTATTCTCAAATGTCCATTGAGACATATAAAGAGCAGATTAATAATCCTCAGGTTTTGCAGCAGACCATCGATGAGTTGAAACTTAGCGAGTATGGCATTACAAGGCGATCCCTGAAGGGAAGGGTTTCTCTTGCTACAATCAAAGATACAAATCTAATAACTATTACAGTAAACTACAGCGATAATAAGCTGGCTGCAGATATAGCAAACACAATTGCAAAGAAATTCACTGACTTTGTATCAGAAAAATCTAAAGAGCAGGCTGCAAAGTCATCCAATTATATAAAGCAGCAAATGGATGTGGAGAAAGAAAATCTTGATAAGGTATTACTGGAATATAAGGACTACCTATCCCAGCCAAGAGGTTTGAATGAATTGCAAAAGGAATTAGACTCCAAACTGACATTGATAACACAGTATAAAACCGACTTATTGAACTCAAACATTGAGGAGCAAAAGACCAAGGCTTCTCTTGCAGCGGCAGAAAAACAGCTGCAAAGTACACCTCAAAAGATAAAGGTGACCAGGTCTCTTTTGGATGAGCCTTTTATGTCTCAGGCTATGAAGGATACGTCAGGGAATGATAGCAAGGATTCATTCGGGGTTGTAGTTGAAGCCGAGGAAGTAAATGATGCATATACACAGCTTAAGATACTGGTGGGCAATCTTGATGTTGAGCTAGCTAAAATTATCGCACAGAAAAACAATCTGCAAAAGGAGATAAGCATACTTCAAAAGGAACTGGAGACCTTGCAAGGGGATTTGGCAGTGAGACAGCATGAAGATATGATAATGCAGGAAAAGGTGAAATTCTCTCAGGAGACATATAATGCATTCCTGGAAAAATATGAGGAAACAAGGATAGCAAGCTCTTCAGCCATTGGAGAATCAACCATAATTATAGTATCACCCGCTGTAGAACCAATGAGTCCCATTGCACCAAACAAAAGGATGAATATGGCAATAGCAGTTGTATTAGGCATAATGCTTGGTGTTTTTATAGCTTACTTTAAAGAGTATTGGCAAGCTAGCAGCCCTAAGAATTTAAGCATGTAGTTTCAGGGACGGCTATAATTGTCAGAATCAGAGGCAGATTTGGATATCTGCCTGCTTGCATTAGACAAACCTGCTGTTAATTGTAAAACGAACAAAAGTATCATCCTGAGCGAAACGAAAATCTTTATTTTGTCTTGGTAACTTGGAGGTCATAGTCTTGAAAACGTACAGAAAAAAAATATTACTATTGATAGCTGATATGATGTTAGTCAACTTAGCTGTCTATATTGCCCTGATATTTCGGTTTGATGGACTTATATCCGATCGATATGTACAGATTTATAGCGATTCTTTCATGTATATAACACTGATTGAAGTAGTAGCATACTATTTTTTTGGGTTATACAGAAGCCTATGGAGTTATGCAAGTATAGACGAGCTGATTCAAGTTTTTTTTGCTTCAGCCACAGGGACAATTAGCATATTTGCATTTGGTACACTTATAAATGCCAGACTCCCAAGGACAGTTTATGTTATGTCTTGGATACTTTCATTTCTTTTCATCGGAGGTATACGAATAAGCGGAAGGTTGGTAAGAAGAGTACAGATTATTAGCAAGAATAACAGTATAGGTGTAAAAAGGGTTATGATCGTAGGTGCGGGAAAAGCAGGATCTATGGTGATAAAAGAGCTTAAGGACCATCAGGATCTTAATATGATACCAACACTCGTACTGGATGATGACCCGAAGAAGCACAACTCATTTATACACGGAGTACCTGTCAAAGGCGGTAGGGAGAAGCTGGCAGAGCTAGCGAAAGAATATGAGATTGATGAGATAATTATAGCAGTCCCTTCGGCTCAAAAAAGTGAGATATCTGATATATTGAGGATATGCAAGGAAACAAAATGCAAGCTTAAGAAGCTTCCAGGAGTATATGAGATTATCAACGATAATGTAAGTATAAAGAGCATCAGGGATGTGAACATTGAAGACCTTCTTGGCCGTGATGAGGTTAACCTGAATATAAAAGAGGTATCAAGCTATATAAAAAATGAGACAGTACTGGTAACGGGCGGCGGAGGTTCTATTGGCTCCGAGCTTTGTAGACAAATTGCCAGGTTTCATCCCAAGAAGCTTGTCGTATTGGATATATACGAAAACAATGCTTATGATTTGCAGCAGGAATTAAACAGGTCCTTTAAGAATAAGCTCAATATGGAAGTTGTTATCGCTTCAGTCAGGGACAAGGAGAGACTAGAGCAGATATTCAGCTGTTATAAGCCCGGTGTAGTGTTTCATGCAGCAGCCCATAAGCATGTCCCGCTAATGGAGGTAAATCCCGCTGAAGCAATAAAGAATAATGTTTTTGGTACATTAAATGCAGTACAATGTGCGGATAAACATAAAGCAAAGAAATTTGTGATGATATCTACAGATAAGGCTGTTAACCCTACAAATGTAATGGGGGCGACAAAAAGAATAGCAGAAATGATTGTGCAGACCATGGACAAGCAAAGTAAGACAGAATTTGTTGCTGTAAGATTTGGCAATGTACTTGGCAGCAACGGCAGTGTTATTCCACTATTCAAGAAACAGATAGAGGCAGGCGGGCCTGTCACTGTCACTCACCCGGAGATAACCAGATACTTCATGACGATACCCGAAGCTGCAAGGCTTGTGATACAAGCAGGGGCTATGGCTAAGGGAGGAGAAATATTCATACTGGATATGGGTGAATCAGTCAAGATAACGGATCTTGCAAGGGATTTGATAAGACTGTCAGGCTTCGAGCCTGATATTGATATAAAAATTGAGTTTACTGGTCTGAGACCCGGGGAGAAGCTGTATGAAGAGCTTCTTCTGGCAGAAGAAGGTATAGAAAGCACAAGACATAAGAGTATTTTTGTTGGAAAGCCTTTAGAAATCAAGAATGATGAGCTGATAAAGGGAATAGACGAACTTCAGGGATGTCTTGATAATGCTCGAGCCATAAGAGACTGTTTAAGTAGGCTAGTTGTTAGCTATGAGTTTAATAATGGTGAAGCCGCAGTAACAAAGTAGAATTTGCTGATAGAGGATCAATGAGATATAGGTTAGGATGTGGACTCATGAAGATATATCCATTTGTAAAAAGATTATTAGATATTGTATTGTCCTTGTTGGGATTGATAGTATTAAGCCCGTTATTTCTTTTATTAATTTTAGCTATTAGGATTGATTCCAAGGGGTCTATATTCTTCAAACAAAAGCGTGTAGGCATTCACAAGACTTATTTTAACATATTGAAATTCCGTACAATGAGGATTGATACTCCCAAGGATACCCCAACACACTTATTGGAAAATCCGGAGCAATATATTACAAAAGTCGGGAAGTTCTTAAGAAAAACTTCATTGGATGAGCTTCCGCAGATTTGGAACATCTTTGTGGGACAGATGAGTATTATTGGTCCAAGGCCGGCTTTGTGGAATCAATACGATTTGATAGAAGAAAGAGGTAGGTATGGAGCTAATGATATACCTCCCGGTCTTACTGGGTGGGCACAGATTAATGGAAGAGATGAACTTCCGATAGAAGTTAAGGCAAAGCTGGATGGTGAGTATGTTCAGCGGATGGGCTTTTGTTTTGATATAAAGTGCTTTTTATTGACTATATTGAAAGTTTTAAAATGTGAAGGGGTAATAGAAGGTAGAATAAGCACTAAGGAAATAACGGCAGCTAATGAATCTGACTCAGCTAAGACGTTATAGTGCTAGTATCTACTCATTAAAAATTAGGGAGATTAAAATATAAATGGCAGAGACTAATATCAAAGTGAATAAAAAGACTTATACAAATTCCGACTATCTATTAAAGGGTCAGCACATAGTTAGTGTTATTATTGCAACCTATCATAGAGAGCATACACTGGAAAAGGCACTGCTTTCACTTGCACGACAAACATATAAGCAATTAGAGATTATAGTAGTTGACGATAATGCAGATAGTATATGGAGTAAAAAGGTTGATGATATTGTCTGCAGGATTAAGTTGGGATTCCAAACTCAGATAGTACTCATTAAGAATGAGATGAATAAGGGTTCTGCTGAAACAAGAAATATTGGTATTAGGGCAGCTTCGGGAGAATACATTACTTTTCTTGACGATGATGATGTATATTTGCCTGACAAAGTAAAGAACCAACTGGAGCATATGTTGGAGGAAGACTCTGATTACTCATTGACAGACTTATATCTGTATGATGAAAATGGAAAATTACTGGAAATAAGGACCAGAAAATATATCAAGGAGAACAGCAAAGAGGATTTGCTTCGTTATCATTTTATGCACCATATGACAGGAACGGATACTATGATGTTTAAAAGGGACTACTTATTAAGCATAGGGGGCTTTCCGCCGATAAATGTAGGGGATGAGTTCTACCTGATGCAGAAAGCAATAGAGGGTGGGGGTAAATTTAGTTATTTACCGGTTTGTGATATTAAAGCGTATGTGCATACACATACAGACGGTCTGTCAAGCGGAGAGAGTAAGATAAACGGAGAAAATGAGCTATACAGACATAAGAAGAAGTTTTTCCACCTGTTCGGCAACAAGGATACACGATATATGCAAATGCGGCATTATGCAGTATTAGCTTTTGCAAAGTACAGAGGCGGATACTTAATTGAATTCATTAAGTACTCATTATATTCATTTTTTAGCAGTCCGTTTCAAAGTATAAACCTTATTTTAAATAGAAAGATTAAATAGGTGTATATTATGAATCTACAAGTATTGGTTTCTACAATGCATCAAACTGATCATAGCATACTCGATAAGATGAATATTCAGTCAGATGCTATCGTTATAAATCAGTGTGATAGAAATTCCTTTGAAGAATTTGATTACAATGGTAATTCAGTTCGTTTTCTATCACTCGCTGAACGTGGTGTTGGCTTAAGCAGAAACACCTCATTAATGCGAGCAACAGCAGAGATTTGTCTATTTGCGGATGATGATGTAACTTATGTAAATGAATATAAAAGAATTATTTTAGATTCTTTTGCGTCAAACCCTAAAGCTGACGTGATCATGTTTAATGTACCAAGTACAAACCCAGATAGAGTCGGGCCAACAATATCTAAATGGAAAAGGCTACATTTTTATAATTGTTTCCGTTATGGCACATTCCAGATTGCTGTAAGGACAGAATCAATTAGGAAAGCAAATATAAGCTTTTCATTGTTATTTGGTGGCGGTGCAAAATATAGCTCAGGGGAGGACAGTTTATTTATTAATGATTGTTTAAAAAAAGGATTAAAACTTTACAGATCCCCAGATACAATAGGAAGTGTAACACATAAGGAGTCAACATGGTTTCATGGTTATACTGACAAGTACTTTATTGATAAAGGCGTATTTTTCTCCTGTCTTTCGAAGAAGTGGGCCGTTTTATATTGTTTGCAGTTTATATTCAGGCATTACAAATTATTTATAAAGGAAAAGTCTATACTTGAAGCATATAGACTGATGATAAAAGGAACAAGATTAATTGCTAGATAATAGCATGTCGAACAGCTTAGAGCATTTTACTATATTGATAAGGATGTATGATGCTCAAGGTTCTTATCATGTTAGAAGGTAGGGCATTATGATACTTTTTGTTCTGATTAATATTATTATTCTGTTAACATTGTGTCTTATATTCTCTAATATCAGCATTCTGGTTATAGGGTTATTAGGCTTGCTAATTGTAACACAGACAGCAAAAAAGGAAGACAGCAAAATATATGGTTATATGGCAGGCATATATTTAGCAGCTGTGTTTTTAATGCTGATCTTGTATTATGGATATATGGCTCAATATGGCACGCCGTACTATTTAGGCGGATCAGATGATTTAGCATTCGAAAAAACGGCAGAGTATATATTGCAGGCAGGATACCACCTGCCAAATGAACTACTTAATGAACCATCATTGTATTATCATAGTGCAAAGGGGTTCTTATGGCTTTTGTCGTGGCTTATCAGATTCTGTGATATATTTGGAGGATATCATACAATTGCATATCGAATACTCAATATATATTTTTTAATGACTCTTGGGATTTTTGTTTATAAGTATTTTTCCTCAAAATATGATTTCAGTAACAAACAGAATCTTGTTTTACTACTTGCGGTAACAATGTTTCCAAATGCACAATATATAAGCATACACGTATTTCGTGACACGTTGAATATATTAATACTATTTGTAATTTTCGTTATATGGGACATTTGTTCTTCAAAAGAAAAGCTATCAAAAATCATGATCATAAAAACATTAAGTATTACACTAATATTGACTTATGTGTCTTTTTGGATGAGAGCGCAGAATTTGATTTTTATAGCAGCAATTGTTCTACTGAATTTGTTCTTAAAGAATAAAGTACTTACAAAAAGGACATTATCGGTTTATCTTGGTGCCCTGTTGGTAACGCTGATAATCTTCAGCTATCTGGGGGTCTTTAAGGAAATCATTAAATTCAATGAATACTATAAAGATTACTTATTAGAAACGAACCAAGGATTATCACAGAGAATATTCTCCATGAATTTACTGCCCTTTGGGATATTGTTCCGTATTGCTTTTGGGCTGGTTTCACCTCTGCCTCTTGGGATATTGCAGTTTACTGATATGTTTACCGATATAGAAGCTTTTTTCAAGGTGATAGTATCAGCAGGTATAATTATCCAGATTTATCTGACCCCTTATTTGCTTTTAAACATCAGGCGCATTGACAAGGTAACAATAGTATATATTATGTTCTTCCTGGCAACTGTGGTAACAACGTTTACATTTAGGCATTTTATAATGCTATATCCATTTATGGCGATATTGATATTCCGTCAATTTTATAAGACACCAAAACAGACGAAGCTTCTTTTGTTTTCTGGAATGACTATTATACTGGCGCTATCTGCAGGTGCATATATACTTATAAAGTAGGTGATTAGATGAAAGTTCTTCTGGTAAAGCTTTCTCCTATAGAGTCCAATGATTCTGCAACAATTAGAACTATAGGACTGGCAAAAGGATTGGTTGGATTAGACTGTGAGGTCGACTATCTGACAATACCTGCAAGCAGAACACATTGTGTAACGAACAGTAACCATACTGAGTCAATCAAAATAATCCGATCCGGTAACAACTCGGCCTATGACGCGGTTGTTAAGCAGAACGGTAGACTGAAAAAAACAATTGTGGGTTTGCTTAGGAAGGTGTACCATGCTGTCAGTTTATATGATTACACATATTTCATAGCAAAGAATATCAATATATCTCTTTTAGGTGGCAATGAATATGATTTGGTAATCTCGTCTTCAGATCCGAAAACATCTCATATAGCTGTAAGAAAACTAATAGATCAGGGATTAAAGTATAAGAAGTGGATTCAGTACTGGGGTGATCCAATGACTTTGGATATTACGGACAATTCTATTTACCCCAAGTACCTCATCAGAAAGATTGAAGAGAAGCTGTTCTATAAGGCTGATAGAATAGTGTATGTCTCTCCTTTTACTTTGGAAAAGCAAAAGGAATTGTTCCCGGTTCTGGAAGATAAAATGACATCATTGCCTATTCCTTATCTGGAGGAAAGATTATATACCAATGGTGATATCGGTAACAAGGCAATTAGGTTGGGATACTTTGGAGACTATTATTCCAGGGTAAGAAATATCGTCCCTTTATATGAAACATGCAAAAATGCAGGATTTGAGCTGATAGTTACAGGCAACTCTGATATATTGATTGAGGATAACGACAATATTTCAATTTACCCAAGAGTATCTCAATTGAAGGTGGAAGAATTGGAAAGGGAATGTGATGTGCTGGTGTGTCTGCTTAATATAACAGGGACTCAAATACCTGGTAAATTATATCATTACGCGGCTACTAACAAACCAATACTTGTACTGCTTGATGGGGAAAGAAAAGAAGATATGAGAAAGTACTTTGATATGTTTGATAGATATGTCTTGTGTGATAACAATGAAGAGAGTATTAAAGCAGCCATAGCGAAGCTGATTGAAAGCAATAGAAAATATGAACCGTCAGCATATTTTGAGCCCAAGACTATTGCAGATCAGTTCCTGCAGTTGGTTTAGGCAGATATACAACAAGAAAGCATGGCGGATAACCAGGATAAGGAGTTAATTGAAATGGAATTTATAAATGTTATTGGATTAGGGTATATAGGTTTGCCTACATCTTTGATGTTTGCCCAAAGCGGCATCAAGGTGATTGGGACTGATCTCAACAAAAGTCTAGTAAACTCATTAGCGGATGGCAAACTAACCTTTCAGGAAAAGGGGCTTGAAGAACTCTTTCAGAATGCCATTTCCAACGGGATTGAATTTTCAACGGACTATCAGAAGACGGATACTTATATTATAGCCGTTCCGACACCTTATATTAAAGAAAGCAAGAAAATTGATCCTAAATATGTTATCTCTGCAGTAAAAAGTGTATTGGATGTATGTGAACCCGGGGCAGTAATTATTATTGAATCTACAGTATCTCCAGGTTCTTTTGACAAGTATATTCGTCCAGAAATAGAAAAGCAGGGCATTATAATAGGTAAGGATGTACATTTGGTTCATGCTCCTGAGAGGATAATCCCAGGGAATATGATCTATGAACTAAAAAACAATTCCAGAACAATAGGTGCTGATGATCCCAAAATAGGAAATTGTGTTAAAAAGCTATATACTCATTTCTGTAAAGCAGAGATTGTGATAACCGACATACGTTCTGCGGAAATGTCAAAGGTTGTTGAGAACACATATAGAGATATTAATATTGCATTTGCCAATGAATTGGCCAAAATATGCAGAATTGATAATATTGATGTATATGAGATTATCAGGATAGCTAATAAACACCCGAGGGTAAATATCCTTCAGCCAGGTCCGGGAGTAGGCGGTCATTGTATTTCTGTTGATCCATGGTTTTTAGTCGGCGACTATCCGGGGCTTGCCAATATCGTTTTAACAGCCAGAAAAATTAATGATTCCATGCCTGAATACGTTCTTGAGAGAGTATATGACATAATGCAGGAAAGAGGAATGTTAGACATAAGCAGAGTGGGTTTGTATGGACTAACATATAAAGAGAATGTGGATGATATAAGAGAGAGCCCTACACTTCAATTATTAGAGGCAATGAAGAAGCATCTTGCCCCTCCATTAAGAGTGTATGATCCCTTTGTAAAGCATGATGTTGTTGAAAATCAATACCATGATTTTGACAGGTTTTTAGAAGATGTAGATTTAGTTGTAATCATGGTCTCTCATGATGAAATCAAAGAGCATATGGACAAGCTCGAAGGTAAAGTAGTTCTGGATACAAAAAATATTTGTGGATCTGACAGGGTATATAAATTATAGCCGGATGATTATATAATTTATTGGGGACATACACATATGGAAGTGGAATTTCAGTTAAGGATGAAAAATTGCATATCAGTATTTAGGAAAGGTGAAATTAATGGCAAACCACAATGACAACATCCCAATGGTAAGCATCTCAGTGCTAGCATATAACCATGAGAAATATATCAGAAAAGCACTAGACAGCATTCTGATGCAGAAGGTTAATTTTTTATATGAAATAGTAATAGGTGAAGATTGTTCTCAGGATGGTACAAGGGATATTTTGATGGAATATAAAGCAAAGTATCCTGATAAGATAAAGCTCATTTTGAATGAGAAAAATTTGGGTATGATGGAAAATGCAAAAAATGTAAGAAGCAATTGTATGGGTAAATATCGTGCTGGCTGTGAGGGAGATGATTACTGGACAGATCCATACAAATTACAGAAGCAAATTGATTTTTTGGAAAATAATCCTCAATTTATAGGTACAGTGCATAAGGTGGAAATAGTTGATGAGGATGGGAATCCCAAAGCAGGCTTCAATATGGATATGTACTGTAAGGATAGAATTTATACCCTTAAGCATGCTGAAAAGGGTATAATGCCAGGCCAAACTGCCTCTCGAGTATATAGGAATATTCTTATAAATGATTCAACTGCTTTTGAGGCACTAAATAAATGTAAAGCAAATGGTGATATTAAGTTATCCTTATATTTGGCTCTAAATGGAGATATTTATTGCTTTGATGAAGTAATGAGCCATCACAGATGGGTTACAGAAGGCGGAGACAGCTGGAGTGCACGAACAAAGAATAAAAACTTAAATCTATATAGATTTAACTCATATATAGAATTATCAAATCTAGCTCGACAGTTAAAAGGCGTTGAGATGGATTATACTGCCCAGTACCTAGGATGCGGTCTTGGAGCTTTTACTGCATTGATAATGAAGCCTAATATAGAAAATTTGAGAATATTCACAGAAATTTTCTGGAAGTACAATAGAAAAATTGAAATGTGTTTGTTTATATTTAAGAAGTGTATTACATTTCCATTCAGGAGGGCAAAAAGAGCTTTTCAAAGCCTAAAGGGTCATGAGGTAGCTTAGCTTATAACCTTTTTGCCTGCAATAATATTTTAGGAAGTTGGTTTAATGAGTAATGAAATGAATCGATCTAAAGTTCTCTCTTCGCTTTTTTGGAAGTTTATGGAGCGTGGAGGGAACCAGGGGATACAGTTTATAGTCCAGCTTGTATTGGCGCGGATACTTCTTCCGGAGGATTATGGCTTAATTGCATTGGTTGCAATATTTATAACTATTTCAGCCGTATTTGTGCAGAGTGGATTCAATACAGCACTAATTCAAAAGAAGGATGCGGATGAAGTTGATTTTAGTTCAGTATTTTATTTAAGCTTATTCGTCGCAGGATTCCTTTATATTGCTTTATTTTTCGCTTCACCCTTTATAGCTGATTTTTATGGAGAACCGCAGCTCATATCAGTACTAAGAGTACTGGCTGCTACACTAATCTTTGGAGCGGTTAACTCTATTCAAAATGCAATAATTGCAAGAAAAATGAAGTTTAAAATGCTATTCCTCAGTAGCCTGGGTTCTATTGTAATTTCAGGAACAGCAGGTATAGCAGCAGCATATTCGGGATTAGGAGTGTGGGCTCTTGTCGTGCAGCAACTACTTAACCAGCTGTCAATTACAGTTATTCTCTGGTTTACGGTTAAATGGAGGCCCAAATTGGTGTTCTCTATCAGCAGGGTTGCGGGGTTATTTTCATATGGCTCCAAATTACTGGCATCAGCATTGATAGATACCGTATATAAAGATATTCGCAGTCTAATAATCGGAAAAATCTATAATCCCTCGATACTGGGATTCTATAATAGAGGCCAGCAATTTCCCAAGCTTATTGTAACAAATATTAACGGGTCCATACAATCTGTAATACTTCCGACGCTGTCAGCCCATCAGGAAAATAGAAAAAGGGTAAAAGAAATTATGAGGAGGGCTATTGTTACAAGCTCCTTCATCATGTTTCCCATGATGATTGGACTTGCTGTTGTAGCAGAGCCGCTGGTAAAGATTATATTAACGGATAAATGGTTACCTGCAGTTCCTTTCTTGCAAATATTTTGCGCATCATATGCCTTATGGCCGATTCACACCGCAAACCTGCAAGCCATTAATGCCATGGGCCGAAGTGATATATTTTTGAAGCTTGAAATTATAAAAAAGGCTATTGGACTTGTAATATTGACAATCAGTATTCCATTTGGAGTTTATGTAATGGCATGGGGAACACTTCTCAGCGGAGTTATTTCCAGTTTTATAAATGCATATCCGAATTTAAAGTTGCTTGATTACAGCTATAAAGAGCAATGGCATGACATCTTACCGTCACTATTGACATCACTGGTTATGGGAGCAATAGTATATATTTTGAAATATTTGAATATTGCCGTGTATCAGATGCTGATATTGCAGGTGGTATCAGGAATTGTCATATATATTTTTTTGGCAAGGATGTTCAAGCTTGAGAGCTATTGTTACCTGGTTATAACGATTAAAGAATTTGCTAAAGGAACAAGGAAAGCTTGATTTATTGGAAGAAATGCAATAGGAGGATGTAGTATGCCGATAATACTATTAACCAATCATTACAGCAAGGGTCCCCTGAGTATTGTGGAAAAGGAACTGCCGGAAGGCTTTGAATTAGTGTCCTTAGATAAGGTATGTAAAGAGGAACTGATAGAAAAAGCCGGTATGGCCGATTACTTTATTGTAAGCGGTCGTATTCCAATAGACAGAGAGGTTATTGATGCGGCTGTAAATTTGAAAATGATTCAGAGAACAGGAGTGGGTATTGATACTCTTGATTTGGCTGCATTGAGAGAGAAGGACATACCTGTTTATGTCAATAAAGGGATTAACTCTATAAGTGTTGCTGAGCATACGATAATGTTGATTCTATCGGTACTTCGCCGGTTGCCTTATGCGGATTCAAGTGTTAAGAAAGGTGACTGGGCAAAACAGGAGCTTGGAATACAGTGCAATGAATTGAATAACAAGACTGTGGGACTTGTAGGAATTGGTAATATAGGAGCTGCCGTAGCTAAAATGCTTAGTGCTTTTGAAGTAAAGATTTTATATTATAAGCCAGTAAGGTTAAGCGAGTGTGAAGAAAGAGAATTAAACGTACAATATTGCCCTATAGAAAAGCTGCTGAAGGAAGTAGACATATTAAGCCTGCATTGCCCATTAACCTCTGAAACGAAAGGAATGATTGGCGGTAAAGAGATTGCCTCTATGAAGTCCAGTTCAATTATTATAAATACTTCCAGAGGACAGCTGATTGATGAGGAGGCTTTGATAAATGCTCTGCAATCCGGATATATAAAGGGAGCAGGACTTGACACTTATTCCAATGAGCCGATACCAACAAACAGCCCTTTACTGATTCTGGAGAATGTAGTACTTACACCTCATATTGGAGGGGTTACCTATGAAGCATTTCAAAGGATGTGGAGAGAAGCAATGCAAAATATCAAGCTTTTCGAGGAAGGTAAAACAGATATTCTTATAAAACACAGATTATGATTATCGTATTAGCTATCCGATGGGAGGGGTATTATTGAAAGAAAATATCACTGATCTATTTATTGATGATTTATATAACATGGCACAAGGGGAATTTTCTGAATTAGTTATTAAACAAGCAAAAAAGTGTGTTCTTGATTATTTTGGGGTAACTTTAGCCGGTGCAAGAATGATTGAAGAAAAAGGCGAAAAGTATTTGAATTTTTTTAGTTCTAAGCATGGAGATACTACTGTAATTGGGCTTAATAGGAAAGCGAATATTCAGGACGCAGTGCTAATAAACGGTCTCAGTGCTCATGTTGCAGAGCTTGACGATGGACACCGCTTTGGTATGCTACACTTGGGGGCACCGATAATATCTGCCCTTATTGCTTTGGCAGAGAAGGAAAAATTGGATGGAAAGGACTTCTTGTCAGGAGTTGTTATAGGATATGAAGCTGCTGTCAGACTAGCAAGTGCTATTCAACCGTTTCACAAACAGCGCGGATATCATGCGAGCGGAACTTGTGGGACTATTGGTGTAGCGATGGGCGTTTCTGCTGCCTTGGGTTTTACAAAGTCTCAGATGAAGGATGCACTTTCTGCATCTGCTACATGCGCGTCAGGGATTTTGGAAACTATTGAGGATGGATCGGAGCTGAAGCCCTTTAATATTGGAAGGGCTGCTCTTGATGGGCTGATAGCTGCATTTATGGCACGGGCTGGTTTTGCGGGCCCGGAAGATGTACTTGGAGGTAAGAGAGGGTTTTTACCTGTTATGGCTGAAAAATTTGATTTAAACTCTATATATTATAAAAATGGAGATGCTTTAGCGATAGAAAAGATTTATTTGAAGCCATATGCAGCATGCAGGCACTGCCATCCGGCTATAGAAGCAGCAATAAACCTTCTTTCAAAGTATGGAATTCAAGCCAAGGACATAAGGGATGTCAAAGTAAGTACATATAAATTGGCAGTAGGGGGACATGATCATACCTTGATACAGGGGATAAATTCTGCAAAAATGAGTATTCCCTATAGTGTTGCAGCTGCTTTAAAATTTGGCAAAGCGGGAATTGATGAATTTATGGAGCAACACCACGAAGACAAGGATATCACATATTTATTAGAGAAAATAAAAGTGTGTGTTGATGATGAGTTATCGGCGCTGGTTCCTCATAAACGTTCGGCTGTTGTTGAGATAACCCTCGATAACAATAAGCATTATATGGAAAGGGTGGATTATCCAAGAGGAGAGCCAGAAAATCCACTATCCGATGAAGAATTAGAGGACAAGTTTATCTCACTGGCTAAATATGGGGGAAAATCTGGAGATGATATCACTGCAATCATCAGATCTGTATGGAATATAGAAAATGATTTATCTGAATTGGTCAAACTGATATAATTAGAACATAACAAGAGTTTTCTTATTGACAGGTAAAGAGTTATTATTAGAGAGGTTGTGAAAAAATGAAAGATACCAGATTATTTCTTAATAGAATTGGACTACCTTCAGGAGATGCATATGATCTTCCCACATCAGAAAAGAGATTTTCTGATGGTGCTCAGTACAGGTTTGAGGTTCCCGGAATACAGGGCCCCGGATCTATGAAAGCTTTACTTGAAGAGCTGGACAAATATGGGATGAGTATTCATCGAATAACACAAACAAAGGGTATAATGATGCTTACCGATGACGAGATAAAAGAAATGGTTGATTTAGGAGAAAAGTGGCAAGTACAGCTTGTATTAGCTATAGGGCCGAGAGCTACCAATGATACCAGTGCTTCAGTCCATACTGAAGAAGGTCAGAGGATGGGGTACAGACTTCGTGGACAGGAGCAGATAGTACGTGGCATCGAAGATGTAAAAAGGGCGGCTGCGTTTGGATGCCGCGCATTCTTAGTCTATGATGAAGGACTATTATGGGTCTTGAATGAAATGAGGAAGTTGGGTGAGATTCCTTCGGACTGTAAGTTCAAGATATCAGCTCATTGCGGGCATGGTAATCCCTGCTCGGCAAGACTCCTTGAAAGCATTGGGGCAAATTCGGTAAATCCGGTTAGAGATATTCAGCTTCAAATGCTGGCATCAATGAGACAAGCGATAGATATACCAATAGATGTTCATACAGAAAACCCGGCTTCTTCCGGTGGATTTATCAGACATTACGAAGTACCGGAAATGATAAGGGTAAGTTCACCTATTTATTTAAAAACAGGGGGTTCGGTAGCAAAGACACATAGCTGGGAAACTTCAGATGCAGATGCGAAAAAGAGAGCAAAGCAAGTCACATTAGTAAAGCGGGTTATAGAAAGCTATTATCCTGATGCAGTATGCTCAAAGAAAGGTTCAATCTCATAGAATTATCGTATTACTATAATTATTATATATAGGCATTGGGAGGCATTGGAAGATGAAGGAGCAAGCAATAGCAATTGTACTAGGGGGAACAAATCCACATATAGCGCTTATAAATAACCTTAAGAGAAGGGGTTATTATACCGTCCTTGTGGACTATTATGATAACCCTCCGGCAAAGGAAGCTGCAGATGAACATATTAAGGAGAGTACTCTTGACAAGGATAAGGTATTGGAGATAGCCAGGTCAATTAGTGCTAAGCTTGTTATAAGTGCATGTGTGGACCAAGCTAATGTAACTGCTTGTTATGTTGCTGAAAAACTAGGCTTGCCGGCTCCCTACAGTTATAAAACAGCACTGGAAGTCACCGATAAAGGATTAATGAAAAGAAAGATGATAGATAGCGGAATCCCAACGGCACGCCATATATATGCAGATGGGGTAGAAGCCTTTGAGCAATCTGAATTAAAATTTCCAATTGTAGTTAAGCCGGCTGACAGCAATGGTTCTGCAGGGGTGCGAAAGGCAAATTCCTACACTGAATTAAGTAATTATATAGGAGAAGCCCTGAAAATAAGCAGAAACGGTAAAGTTATACTTGAAGAATTTAAAGAAGGTGTTGAAATAAGCCTGGACTTCTTTGTTCAGAACATGGAGCCTCACTTAATAATGATTCGGGAAAAGTTTAAAATGATAAATAAAGAGGGTTCTGCAGTATTACAGTCACCGGGTTCCATAACACCCGGACAAGTTTCTCCAAGCGCAAGGGAAAAAGCAACAAAAATTGCAAAAAAAATAGTAGATACCTTTGACTTAAAAAATACTTCTTTACTGATACAAGCAATAGTAAAGGGCGATGATGTAAACATTATTGAGTTTGCACCAAGGGTCGGAGGTGGATTGAGCTATAGAACTGTTAAGCTTAATACCGGATTTGATATTTTAGATGCGACTGTAGATTCATATTTAGGAATTAAGACTGAATTAAAATATGAGCAGCCAAAATCATATTATTCTACGAATATTATCTACGCTTTACCTGGTGTATTTGAATCAGTCACAGGTTATGAGGAATTGATAGAAGATAAGGTGATCAAGGAGTTCTATTTCTACAAGACAAAAGGTATGCAAATTGGAGCCGATATGTCTACAAAGTCCAGAGTTGGTGCCTTTTTGGTACAAGCTGATAACAAGCAGGAACTGTTCGAAAAGATGAAAATAGCAATAGATAGGCTGGAGGTATATGATTCCATAGGGAATCCTATCATGAGAAAAGACATTTATCCGATATAAATAATAAGTATATGAGATATATAAATATGAATATGGAGAGTAAAAAATGAAACATCATCTATATAAACCAGATTTCGAATTTATTAAAGGGCCTATAGAATTCAATAAATACACTGATAGAGAAATATTGCAATACTGTTTAGGTGCTACTTTATATATGCCTGGGAAAAAAGACATAGCCAATACCATTTTGAATAAAGGATTAATGGGATTAACATCAATGGTTATGTGTTTTGAGGATGCTATTGCAGAAGAGGACCTGCCTGATGCAGAAAAAAACGTAATCACGCTTTTAGAGACTATTCTGAAGGCGTTAAGTTCCGGTGACATAGTTGACAATGATATTCCATTATTCTTCCTGAGAGTTCGATCTCCAGAGCAGTTTACAAGCTATACAAGCCAATTGTCTGCTGAACACTTAAAGGTAATAACAGGCTTTGTTTTCCCAAAATTCAATTCAAATAATGGCGGGCAGTATTTGAGTCAACTAAGAGCATTAAATGATAAATATGACGATATATTCTACGGTATGCCAATTTTGGAAGGCCGTGAGATTGCCTTCAAAGAAACCAGGGTGGATGAACTTAGTAAGATAAAAAGCTTATTGAAACCTTATAGGGAACTCATATTAAATATCAGAGTAGGAGCTACCGATCTATCTTCCAGCTTTGGAGTAAGAAGGGGAATTGACTATTCCATATATGATATATTGACTGTTAGAGATTGCTTATCTGACATATTGAATTTTCTCAGTAGGGAAGAAGACGGGTACGTAGTATCGGCACCTGTATGGGAGTATTTCCTAGCGGACAAGGGTATGAAGTTTAAGAATACTCTGGAAAGCAATATACATTCATCACTGCTAAAAAGAAATCTCATAGTTAATGAGGCGATTGATGGATTGTTAAGAGAGGTAATACTTGATAAAGCCAATGGGTTTGTGGGAAAGACAATAATTCATCCATCCCATCTGAAATATGTAAATGCAATGCAGGCAGTTACTGAAGAGGAATACAACGATGCTGTCCAGATTTTAGGGACTTCAGGCGGTGTAATCAAAAGTGCAACTGCAAACAAAATGAATGAGATAAATCCTCATAGATATTGGGCAACCAAAGTATACTCCAAATCAAAAGCCTATGGAGTAATTAAAGATGAGGAAAGCTATACCAAACTGTTTTTATAAGAAAATAGCAAATGAATAAAACTACATCCATTTACAGGACTTTGAGTGTTGTATCAATTGCTTGCATCAGAAAAAGATATTATGAACAGAGTAAAGAGAGATGGTGACTACATTGAAAACGATTTATACGCCTATTACAGAAGATATGGTCAAGGATCTTGAGGTGGGCGAAATGATAATGATTTCCGGATATATTTATACAGGGAGAGATGCAGTGCTGCCCAAAGTAGTATCACTGATTAAAAATAACAAATTGCAGCAGTCAGGAATTGAATTAAATGGAAGTGTTATATTTCACACTGCCGTGAGTCCGGCCGGAGTGGGACCCACTTCCAGCAATAAATATGAGATTGAAAGCAATATTCCCACTTTATCCGAAGCAGGAGTCAAGCTACACCTTGGTAAAGGCTCAATAAGTAAAGATACCATTGCATCGCTGAATAAATATAATTCTGTTTATGCTGTGATTCCTCCTGTTACGGCTTTGTTGTCAAGCAAGATAAAGAGTCAGGCGGTAGCAGCGTTTCCTGAAGAAGGTATGGAGGCATTACATTTACTTGAAGTTGACGATTTTCCGGCCATCATAGCGGTTGCTCATGGCAAATCTATATATTAGCATTTTGAAATTACTGGAGGTTAACAATGAAGCAAAATGGTTTGATTTGCAATAAAGTAAAGAATACTCTGATTCAGGCAGCTACTTGTTTTCGGAAAGATCAGAAAGAAGCATATAATAATGCTATCAATAAAGAGACAAATCCCAGAGCAAAATGGGTAATGGAAAACCTCTTGGAAAATGCTATTGCTGCAGAATTAAACAAGAGACCTTTATGTGATGATACAGGAATTCCTCACTTGTTCCTGGAGATAGGAAAAAATAAACAAGTTGATGGAGAATTACTGGAATCCATATATAAAGGTGTAGCAGAGGGCTTGAGAGAGTTGCCGGGCAGGCCTATGGCCATAAAAGGTGATACAGTGCAACGACTGGATCAATCCGGTGGATTGGATACTGATCCTGGAGCATTGATGCCGGCTCCAATTGTAATAAAACCGATAGTGGAGGAAGAGCTTAGGCTTCATATTCTGATGCAAGGGGGAGGTCCCGAAATCAGAGGAAAAACCTATCGTGTATTCCACCAGCACAAATTATCGGTTATTATTGACGAAATTGTAAGCTGGGCATTACAGGAAGCAGGAAAACTAGGATGTACTCCTTGCGTTCCTGCAATAGGAATCGGCAGATCCCATTTTGAAGCTGCCTCACTTATGATAGAAGCTATGGTGCATGGTGACTTCAGTAAACAAAGCGAATTAGAAAGAGAGATAACTCTTCGAGTAAATGAAAGCAATGTAGGTCCGCTTGGATTAGGCGGGCAGACAACCGCTCTGGCCACATTTTTACGTGTTGGTCCCCAAAGGGCAAGCGGAGTAAGGATTGTATGCCTGCGTCTTTGCTGTTGTATGGAACCGCGTGTTGCAAGTGTTTCATTATAAAAACAGGAGAGGTGATTGACTTGAATGAAAGTAATTATGTTTCTTCAGATGCAGTAATCACAGACAGCAAAATAGGCGATAAGGTAAAGATCTATAAAAATGCAGAGGTAAGAAAAAGCAGCTTGGAAGAATATGTGTCAATTGGAGACCAGACTATTGTTTTGAATAGTAATATAAAGAATAATTCTTCAATCAACCGGAGGAATTATATATATAGATCTTCTATTGGAAGTTACACATATACAGGGATTGGAAGCATGATTCGATCCGCTGAGATTGGCAACTTTTGCTCAATAAGCTGGAATGTATCGGTCGGAGGAGGGAATCATCAATATAATAATGTGACAACAAGCCCATTATGGAGGTTCCATATGATGGATAGCTTTGCCAAAAATCCAAAAACAGATATTGAGCTAAGCAAGACATTTAATAAACAAGCCCCGTGTATTATAGGGAATGACGTATGGATCGGAACTAATGCTGTTATTTTACGAGATATTAGCATTGGTAATGGTGCAATAATAGGAGCGGGTGCCATAGTAACAAAAGACGTAGAGCCATATTCTATTGTTGCAGGAGTTCCGGCAAGAGTAATTAAGAAGAGATTTGATGATAAAACCATTGAGCTTTTAGAAAAAATACAATGGTGGAGCTGGCCAAAAGAAATTATAAGAGATAATCTGGAACTCATATACTCTTCTGCTGTTGACGATAATGTCATTGAAAAGCTGATGCAGATTTCCAATAGTATAGATAAAGAAAACCTAGAGGGAGTATAATTATATGACAATTAATGTAACTCGTTCCTCAATGCCTGAATTTGAGGAGTATATTGAAGAAATCAGGGAATTATGGGATAACCGATGGCTGACAAATATGGGAACGAAGCATAAGAGACTCGAGGTCGAGTTAGCGCAGTATCTGAATGTTCCCAATATGACACTCTTTACAAACGGGCATCTGGCTTTAGAGTGCGCGATTGCGGCGTTTAACCTTTCGGGAGAGGTAATAACAACACCGTTTACTTTTGCGTCTACTACCCATGCAATAGTAAGAAACGGGTTGGAGCCTATCTTTTGTGATATTAATACACGTGACTACACCATAGATACAGACAAGCTTGAAGCACTAATTACCGAGAAGACAAGTGCAATTATCCCGGTTCATGTTTATGGAAATATATGCAATGTACATGCAATTAGACAAATAGCAGAAAAGTACAATCTTAAAGTGATATACGACGCAGCTCATACATTTGGAGTGACTGTTAACGGTCAGGGAGTTGGGAATTTTGGCGATGCATCAATGTTCAGTTTTCATGCTACAAAGGTATTTCATACTATAGAAGGCGGGGCTATAACCTATAAGAATCCAGAACTTCAAAAAAGACTGAATGATATAAAGAATTTTGGTATTACAGGCACCGAATCCGTCCAATATATTGGCGGAAATGCTAAAATGAATGAATTTCAGGCAGCTATGGGATTATGTAATCTCAGGCATGTCGAAGGTGAGATAGAAAAACGCAGGCTGGTGGTGGAGTATTATACAAAAGAGTTGAAGGATATTGAAGGTATAAAGCTCGTACAGTCTCAACAGGACGTGAAATGCAATTATGCATACTTCCCGGTAGTATTTGACGGCTATAAAAAGACAAGGGACGAAATATACGAAGAGCTGAAAAAACATGATATCATTGCCCGCAAGTACTTCTATCCTTTAACAAACAGCTTTGAGTGTTATAAAGGAAGGTTCAATCCCAAAGGTACTCCAGTGGCAGAATATATTGCTGATAGGGTTTTGACGCTGCCGCTTTATTCGGATTTAAATATTGAAGATGTTGATAGGATATGTAAAATAATAAAGTCATAGGGGTGAGTGTATTGAAGGGAATTATTCTGGCCGGAGGTAAGGGGACAAGGCTATATCCAATGACACAGGCCGTATCAAAGCAATTATTGCCTATTTATGATAAACCGCTGATATACTATCCATTGTCAGTTCTTATACTGGCTGGGATCAGAGAGATATTAATAATCTCAACACCTGATGATACACCGGTTTATGAGAGGCTTCTAGGAGATGGGTCCAGATTGGGACTAAAATTCTCATATAAGGTGCAGGAGACCCCGAGAGGGCTTGCAGATGCGTTTTTAATTGGTGAAGAATTTATTGGAGACGATAATGTCTGCCTTATACTTGGAGACAATGTTTTTTATGGACAAGACCTGACTAAAGTGTTGAACAGGGCTAAGAGGATAGATAAGGGTGCAACTATCTTCGGTTATCCTGTAAAAGACGCAAGGTCTTTTGGCGTTGTCGAGTTCGATAATAAGCATAAAGTCCTATCAATTGAGGAAAAGCCGGAAAGTCCAAAATCCAATTATGCAGTTCCAGGACTCTATTTTTATGATAATAGGGTTGTTGAGATTGCCAAGAATATAATGCCGTCAGCCCGTGGTGAAATAGAAATAACTGCTTTAAACAACGTGTATTTGGAGCAAGGAGAGTTAAACGTGATTCTTCTCGGGCGAGGTATGGCTTGGCTTGACACAGGCACGCCAGATGGGATGCTAAAAGCTGCCGAGTATGTGGAAGCTGTTCAGTCAAGACAAGGCTTTTATATTGCTTGTCTTGAGGAGATAGCATGGAGAAGGGGCTTTATCAATAATGATCAGTTAAGGGTTATAGGAGAAAGTTTGAGGATGACAGATTATGGGCAGTACATTATATCTCTGTTGAATGAATAATTAATCTGAATTGAGGGATTAAATGATGAAGAATATTCTAGTTACGGGTGGAGCAGGCTTCATTGGAAGCAATTTCATAAGGCATATGCTGGAGAAGCATCAGGAGTATAAAATCATTAATGTAGATGTATTGACTTATGCAGGTAATTTGGAAAATCTTAAGGGAATAGCTAATGAGCAGAATTACAAATTTATAAAGGCAGATATAAGGGATAGGAAAAAGATTGATGATATATTTACTACCTATAATATAACCACAGTAGTTAATTTTGCGGCTGAATCTCATGTAGATAGAAGTATAGAGGAACCCGAAGTATTCTTAACAACTAATATTATAGGCACGCAGGTTTTACTTGATACTGCAAAGAAATATTGGAAAGTCAATCCTGATGACAAGTATTGTAAACAGTATAAACCAGGAGTTAAATTTTTGCAGATATCTACAGATGAAGTTTATGGAGCATTAGGGTCAACGGGAATGTTTGTTGAGGCTATGCCGCTGCTTCCCAACAGTCCATATTCGGCATCTAAAGCGTCTGCAGATTTGATTGTTAGAGCATATCATGAGACTTATGGAATGCCGGTGAACATAACACGCTGTTCGAACAACTATGGTCCTTATCAGTTCCCTGAAAAGCTGATACCTCTTATGATTAACAACTGTATTAATAATAAAGATCTGCCGGTATATGGTGATGGTATGCAAGTAAGGGATTGGCTGCATGTATCCGACCATTGCTCAGCTATTGATACAGTTTTGCATAAAGGTGCAGATGGCGAGATATATAATATTGGTGGAAATAACGAGAAGACAAATATTGAAATTGTCAAGCTTATCATTAAGACATTGGGCAAATCTGAGGAATTAATCAAATATGTCAAAGACCGCCCAGGTCACGACAGAAGGTATGCTATTGATAATAGCAAGATTACTTCACAACTTGGCTGGGCGCCTGCATATACCTTTGAGGAAGGTATGAAAGAAACGATAGAGTGGTATTTAAATAATACGGATTGGATATACAATATAGTGTCTGGGGATTACCAGATGTATTATATGAAGATGTATGATTAGTACAAGGCTGTTTAAGAGCAATAGAAAACTAATTACTTATATTTCCTGGAGTTTAGTCACATTATGGATGCTTACTATTTTCAACTTATCTTCTCAAGCAGCCCAGCAGTCAAACAATCTTAGCACGGGAGTAAGTGAGGCAATTGTTGAGGTGATTGAAAAGGTCGCTCCTAAATATGATTTTGACATAAGAGAGCTTAATCACTTACTTAGAAAAAATGCACATTTTTTCTCCTACCTTGTACTTGGAGTATTAGTCATAAATGCATTGAGAAGAAGCGGAAATAAAAGAATGACGGGCTATGCTTTGGCTTTTGTAATTTGCGTTCTCTATGCAGTAAGTGACGAAGTACATCAATTGTTCGTACCTGGAAGAGGTGGACAAGTCACGGATGTATTGATAGATAGTGCTGGAGCGGCTGTCGGGATTACAGCATATTTATTGGTATTAGAAATAGTTAGAATTAGTAGTAGGGGAGTCGCTAATGGAGTCATTTATAAAAGAACTAATTAATTTTTTTCAGTTGAATTTACGGTAATGCTCACTGCAGCTGTTCCTATTATAGAGCTTAGAGGTGCCATCCCGGTGGGTATATCACTGGGGCTTTCACCAGTGCATGCCGCATTGATCAGCTTAATTGGGAGTATGATCCCGGTACCATTTATATTATTCACTATTAGGCGTGTCTTTAATTATTTGAAAAAGACAAAGGCATTCAGAAGCCTTGTGGATAAGCTAACCCACAGATCATTGTCTAAGAGTAAGAATATACAAAAATACGGTGTATTGGGTTTGCTTGTATTTGTGGCAATACCATTGCCGGGGACCGGGGTCTGGAGCGGGAGCCTAGCTGCTGCATTATTGGATATGAGGTTTAAGTGGGCATTTCCTGCTATTTTTATTGGAAATGTGATAGCTGCATTGCTTGTTATGATGTTGAGCAGTGAAGTGGTTAAGATATTTTCATAGTTTACAGAAACTAAATTATGAATATGAAGAATGACAGGTATATGCACATTTCTCTCCGAGCAATGTGCATTTTTGCTATCTGCCTTATAGCTGTTGAAAGAATTTTCCGACTGGTATAAAATAAAAATATAATATGACAGAGGAGGATGACTATGAGGAAACATAAGTTATTTGCCGTACTAATGGCAGCAGTACTAATGCTTGCTTCAATTCAAGGGGTTACAGTTCATGCTGAGAGCATTGGAGTAGAAGCGCAGGTATGCAGGGATTTGGGGTTGCTTCAGGGGGATGGTGCAAATGGGGTTACATCCCAGTATCTCTCAACGAATCCAACAAGATTACAGGTATACATCATCGCATTGAAGCTGAAGGGACTTTATAACGAAGCTGGAAAATATATAGGCAGCAACAATTTTAAGGATGTTTCAGAAGCAACTTGGGCAAAGAGTTATCTTGCCTATGCAAAGAATACTCCGGAATTGGGCTGGACAGGTTATGCCGACGGCAGATTCGGAATAAATGATGCAATAAATGCTCAGGCTTTTTACAAGGTTCTGCTTGAAATATTGGAATACAAGCAGAATGTTGATTTTACATATGCGGAGACCTTTGAGTTCGCAGAAAAAATTGGTCTTGTAGAAAACGTTTCCGAAACCAAGGCGATAAGTAATTTTACAACGAATGATTTGGCAAAGGGGATATACAGAGCACTGAGTACAAATGCAGCAGGTAAAGACAAGAGGCTTGTTGATGTACTGGCTGATAAAGGTGTTATTAAGCCGGAAATGGTTGAGACACTCGGACTTAACTTCAATATTCAGCTTAATGTGCATATGGAAAACAATATAGGGTGGGTTCCCCTTAAAGACACTTATGAAAAAATGAAAGGCTATGTAACGAAGACAGATAAGAACGGTGTATATTATGAGGTCAAAAAAGGTTCTGTTTTAATGAAAATAAGTGAAGGTATCAATACTGTCTATCTTAACAACAATAAGTTTACTCTTGAGAAACCGATTATAAAAGGCAAGTACGGAGAACATTATATTCCGGCATCCTTTGTAGTAAGTACTGCAAAGGACTTTGGATATGAAGGCAAGTACCTGAAAGAAGGAAAGATCCTTGAGCTTCGGGAGCTGCCGAGTGTCAAGGCTTCAGCTAAAGAGTTGGTTTTGCTGAATGGCAATAAGATTCCAATAAAGGTTGAGAAGAAATATTCCGGAATAAAAGAAGATGTCACCAGCCAATGTACCTATACGGTTACAGACGGCGGAAGCTTCGTCCATGTTGTAAGCACAACGGGAGAAGTTACAGGCAAGGCACTGGGTAGTGCGGAGATAGCTATAAACTATGCAGGTAATGAAGTTGACAGGGTTACTGTACATGTAGTGGAAGTGGTTCCAAAGTATTATCCTGTTTCTCGCTATGAACAAGTATTTGAACCAGCCTTTAGGTTGGATAAGCCTGATTACAAGGACACATACGGGGTAGTTTGGAATAAGATGTCAGGAGTTATCGCATCAACAAACGAAAGTGATGGAATGGATACAGAAAGCTCATTGAACCTATTAAACTATTCAAATGATGGATCAGGTATAACTGTTGACTTGTCAAAACTATTGGAGAATAGGGCAATCCGTGGAAAGACATGTACTGTAAAGTTATATGTGAAGGGAATTACTGAGAGTCCAACTCTTTATGTAAAGGCAAGCAGTAAATCGAAATACCAGCTTGAAACTAAGGAAAACACCATAATCTTAAGTAATATATGGAAAAGTACAGAGCTTATTAAAATAGATATACCACAAGACGCTACTGAGTTTAAAATGAGTATCGGTACAGGTAAAAATCAAGAAATAAGAATAGACGCTTTTACGATTATCACCAATTAAATAAAAAAATAGAAGGGCACAATGAATGAAATGCGCCCTTCTATTTTTAATTTGTATAGCTGTATCTTGTCAAAGACAGATACTGTGAGTTCAACTCTACTATGGTTGCCATAAGCATATTTTCCATATCCTTTAATGCTGATTCACTTATCTCATATTCTATTTTGGATATATCTCCGTTTTCATATCTGATTTTTGATTGAGCGAATGTTGTTTTCTGGTTTTCAAGACTTTTCCTCAAGTTGGCTATTGTATCAGTCATGGTTGTAATTGCTGCAAGCTGAGCTTGCAGTGAGATATCCAGTTCTTTCATGCTTTTATCATATTGATACAGAGTATTATCATAATCCCTATTTGCATCATATATCATATCATCAAATTTCTGGGACACGTTGTCGTTTTTGCTGCGGTTTTTATCCAGATAGTCGTCATATTCCTGCTGGGTCATGGACTTCCTGGTTTTTGCAAGCTCAAGCTCCTGTTTCAAATTGAAAAAGCTTGTGTTATTATTCAAATTATCTTGCTTTATCTTTTCCAGATCTATTGGTGCGGTATTTGGTATACTTATACTCATATCAATATCATCAATGTTTATATCCAGTTCCTTACCTATTTCCTTGCTCAAAGTAGTCATGGCGTTCTTTAGGCTGGAAAGCTTTGTACTGTAATTAGTCTGTGCAGTTTTGTATTCATTTTCAACCTTTGAAAGGTCTGTTTTTGTTATCATGCCGAACTCAAGCTTGATTTTTGCTATTTCAAGGTTCTTATTTACCAGTTCCATGTTACGTTTTGCGTCATCCAATTCATATTTGGCTTTCATTACTCCGTAGTAAGCTTGTGTAACATCATAGTCTGACTGCCATTTGATATCATTCTTCTTGAACTTTTCAAGTTCAACGGCGTTGAATGCCCTATCCAGATCCAATATGCTTGTTATCCTGTTTCCAGCTTTTTCAGCTGTGTTACTTCCTTTCGCACCGCCGGAGTATCTGGCTGACAAATTGACATACGCTTCCTTTTTCTGATTTATATAGCTGTCTTGAACCTTATACTGCTTGTTATTCTTCAGAGCCAGTTCCTTTGCTTCCTGCAGGGTCAGTATAGTCTTGGTACCCGTATCACCTAAGACAGTTATCGAAGATAATAGCATTGCGGTGCATAATATCAGTGCCAATCCTCTGCACAGTTTTTTCATTTTTGTTCCTCCATTTCTAATATCCATCTACAATATATACGTATGTACTTGCATAAAAGTTTCACCTCAAGCCCCTATTTCTATTGTTGTAACAATAAAGTAATATTAAGCATCTATAAGACTTGATTATGTCATTCTGAGTCTGTGGAGAATCTAATGTATAAAGATATTTATAAGGTAAGGCCAGGGGATTCCTTAAGGGTCAAGATCCTTCACTTTGTTCAGGATGACATTCCGGTGCTTTTGACAGTCATATCAGCGTATTTTCATTATATCACTAAACTAACTGTAAGCAAACATGGGTAATAATTGGAATATGAAGAAATACATTTCACAATTGCATGTTTGTCCCGGCTGGTATAAAAT
>NZ_JAWLCK010000017.1:0-34284 GCF_041687175.1 Lutispora sp. | reverse complement strand
GAAGATATTTTGTGAGATCAAGCTATAGAACTACCTGTGACCTTTAGGTTATCAAAGCGAGCTCTTATATCTAAAGCACATATCTCATATGGGCGCTTTAATGTCTTTTAGTGGTTTCAAAAATACCCAAAAGGAATACACTAGGCAGCGCACCAACCAATTACTTTCCAATTAGATACTTTGCGAAGGGTGAATCTATAGGTATTATAATTGTAGGATTATTTATTAGAGTTTTCTTATATGATTCAAGTGTTCGCATAAATCTATAGAACTCAGGGTCTTTATTATAGCTGTTAGCGTATATTTGTGCTGCTTCAGCATCTGCCGCTCCTTTTAACTTCTCAGCTTCCGTTTGTGCTTTTGAAAGAATTATTTTTACTTCTTTATCAGCTTCAGATCTGATTCTGGAAGCTTCTTTTTCCCCTATGCTCAAATACTGAGCTGAAATCTTTTCTCTTTCAGATCTTATTCTTGCATAAATTGAATCTTTGCTTTCTTCAGAAAGATATAAGTTTTTTAATTTAATTTCTATTATATCAATTCCATATAACTTTAATTCGTCTCTGACATAATCAGCAATATCCTTAATTAAACTATCATTATTATTAATAATATTATTATAATCCTCAGTTATAAGCTTTAATTTCAGCAACGAATTAACAGAATTATCAATTCTTATTTCAGTGTTTGAAATAGACTGGAGAGTATCAATAAATAATTTCGGTTCTTTTATTCTCCATAGAATAAATACTTCAACAAATATGTTTTTATTATCTTTAGTGAGTATTTTTGAAGGTTGAGATTCATAGTAAAGTATTTTTTTTGAAATAGTGGATGTAGTATTTATTATTGGTATTTTAAAATATAAGCCAGGTTTATCAATTACTCTAATTATTTTCCCGAAAGTTCTTACAAATACTATCTCATCCTCTTGAATAGTATGAACATTTAATACTATTGTCAACCCAATTATCACTGTGACAATTAACAGAGCAATTTTTTTAATCAACATAAATATCTTTATTTCCTTATTTTTTAAATTAATATTGTTAAATTGATTCATTGATTTCCACCTTTTTCTTTTGGTAAAGTAAAGTAATTTAATGTTCCTTCTTTAGTATCCATAATATAAATATTAGCTCCTGGAAGGACTTCTTCCAGTGTCTCTATAAGCATTCGCGATTTTGTTACCTCTTTACTCATTTTGTATTCTTTATAGATTGAATTAAAAATATCCGTTTCGGATTTTGCCTTATTTATTCTTTCTTCATAATAAGCTTCTGCTTCTTTTATAATTTTATTTGCTTCTCCTTCTGCGGCATTTATTTTTTGGGCTTTATATTCTTCTGCTTTATTAATAAGTATATTCTTTTGTTCTATTGCTCCTTCTACAGCTTCAAATGAAGACTTAATATCTTCAGGAGGTTGTGCGTCAACGATTTTTACATGCAGCACCTCAATTCCCAAGTCATAATCCTTAAGTTCTTCTTCAACCTCTTTTTTTATTGAATTTTGCGCTGCTAATTTTCCATCTGTTAATATAGAGTCTATAGTTAATCTTCCAATTGTAGATTTTAAAGATGAGATTATTAAGTTTTTAAGAATGTGTTCTGGATTTTTTGCTTTGAATAGATAAGAATATGGGTCAACTATCCGCCATTCTACAACCAAATCTGTAGACACAATGCTATTATCAGCTGTTATTGAAATGGATTCGAAGTTTTGAGATTTATTGGCTGAGTTATCGAATTTATTAAAACCTATTTCAATAATATTTGTCCTGTTAATACTGAGTACATCTACCTCTTGTATGGGATATGGAAATTTAAGGTGCAGTCCAGGATTGGTAAAGTCAGTAACCTTACCAAAGGTTCTAAGCACACCGACTTCACCGTCCTTTACCGTATAAACAGATGAAAATATAAAAAAAGTAATAATTATAATAAATAAAGTTGTTAATAATCTAGTATAACTGAATACTTTGCTAATTTGAGATAAATATTTCATTTTGACACTCCTTTAAAATTTACTCACACTCTCTTGCGACTATGGTGCAATCCACTTAGTGTCAATGGTCGGTTAAGCCAAATATTGACTCGATCTAACATTTAGTGGATGTTGAATCTTTATCAAAAGATGCCTCTTTCAAATGATAGACAGACTGAAAGCTTTTTATACTTTGATTAATACACATGTACTTGACAAAGATGTCTGTATTAAATAATATTTGGATTATTAGATGCATAAATACATTATTTATGTAGTAGATAGCAAAGGTGGAGAAAATATTGGCTGAATATGGCGTAAAAAAAACAATTATTAAACGATTAGATTCTTTAAAAGGAGAGATTATAGATAATACTTTAATAGTATCAAGCGAAGTATTGAACACTATATGCTATATAACTGGAGAAACAAATAGAGAGGTTGCCCTATTTATCAATAGAAAAGGAGAAATAATAGATACAGTAATTGGAGACTATAGTACTGCAGAATTAAGTCAGTATACAGAGAGGAGATCAGAGGATAGTTTAAGCGGAATAAGATGCATACATACTCATCCTAATGGTATTGGTATGCTATCTGATATGGATACTTCAGCATTAAAAGCTCTGAAGCTTGATCTTATAGTTGGAATTGGAGTAAAACATGGTATTCCTAATGATGCGCATTTTGCTTACTTAGCATCAAAAAACTCCAATTATTCAATAATAAGTAAAGGGCCATATTCAATAGAGGACTTCTTGAACATTAATGCACAGGACTTGATTAATAATATTGAAGAAGATTTTAAAGATAATAGAGATGCAACATATAATTTGTCACAGGATAATGAAAGAGCCATTTTAGTAGGAATAAGCAGAATAGATGAATTGGATGAATTAAGTGAGCTGTTAAATACTGCTGGTGGAATTGAAGTTGGGCGAATTGCACAAAGCAGACCAAGTATTGATAATGCATATTTAATTGGAAAGGGAAAGCTAAGAGAGCTAAAAATGGAGGTTCAAAAAAAAGAGGCAAATCTAGTAGTATTTGATGAAGAATTATCCGGTGCTCAAATTAGAAATTTAGAAAGGGAAATAGGGGTAAGAGTTATTGATAGGACTCAATTAATACTGGATATATTCGCAAAAAGGGCATCATCAAAAGAAGGTAAACTTCAGGTTGAGCTAGCTCAGCTTAAATACCTTATGCCTAGATTAATAGGATTTGGGGTAGAGATGTCAAGGACAGGTGGAGGAATTGGGACTAGAGGTCCAGGAGAAAAGAAACTTGAGATTGACAGAAGAAGAATTAGAGAAAGGGTAAGAGAGCTTGAAAAGGATGTAGAGGAAATTAAGAAGCATAGAGATTTGATAAGATTAAATAGATCCCATAATACATTTCAAGTTTGTTTGGTTGGTTATACTAATGCTGGCAAATCAACATTGTTAAATGCACTATCCGATTCCCAGGTTTATGTGGAGGATAAATTATTTGCAACTTTAGATCCTACAGTTAGAAAGGTAACTCTGAAAAGTGGGCAAGAAATAGTAATAAGCGATACCGTTGGTTTTATAAACAAGCTTCCCCATGACCTGGTAGTTGCATTCAAATCAACTTTAGAAGAAGTAACATATGCAGATTTGCTTATCCATGTAGTAGATGGCAGCAATCCGAATTATGAAGAACAAATAGATGTAGTAAATAAAGTTTTGAGTGATTTAGGGGCTGATGGTAAACCTACTATTCTAGCGGTCAATAAGATTGATAGGAGTATGCCTGTAGGAAGCATATATAGCCCAGAACTAAGAACTTCCCCGGATCTAGTGTTTATATCAGCTAAAAATAATCTTAATTTAGATATGCTATTAGAGAAAATTGAATATTATGTCAATATAAATAAAAGAGTTTATGAGTTGCTGATTCCATATGCTGAAGGCTCTTTGTTAGCATATCTTCATGAAAATGGTAAGGTATTGGAAGAGGAATATAGAGAAACAGGTGTATACATTAAGGGTGAATTTGATTCAATTGTGGTGAATAAGGCGAAATATCATATTTTACAGCAGGAATAATATTGATATGATTAGGGTCTTTTTGCAGCTTTTTTTGAAAATATTTCATAAATACCCATAATAAATAAAAACCCAGAAAAAATTTTTTTTAATACAGAGGGATCTAGTTTTACAGCAGCCATTGAACCAACTATTGCACCTATCACACCGGATATGATTAATGGAATCAGTATATTTTTTTCAATATTTCCATTTTTATTATGGACATATACAGCTAATGAAGCTGCAGGAATAAAAGATATAAGATTTATGCTCTGAGCGATTTGCTGTGTTACTCTAAGAAAAAACACAAGAGCTGGAATAAGAATAGTACCGCCACCAATTCCCATGCCTCCAATTATTCCTGCTGCTATTCCAGTTAATATTTCGATCATTATATCACCATCCTGATTGCGGCTATAATCATGAAAATACCGAATAATTTTCTTAATATGTTTATTGGAAGTTTATTCAACATTTTAGAACCAATATATGCTCCTATAATTGTACCTATTGTCACCTTTATTGTAATGTTTATGTTAATAATCCCTGATTTTGCATATATTAAAGAGCTTATTATTGTTAGAGGTAGTATTACTGCAATAGCAGTGGCATGGGCATGATGATCTATTACATTGGTGAGGAAAACCAGTGAAGGAACTAATATAGTTCCTCCTCCCGAGCCACATAGACCATTGAATATCCCTGCCAGAAATCCTATTATCCATAGGCTGATTTTATTTTGCGGTTTCATAGTCATGCCTCCTGAATTTTTAGTGCTTTATATATGTTTTGATATAAAGGTAACAATATACATGATAATTGATTTACATTAACAATTTACAATGATATCATAAAAGTGGTATGCTTTTTACATGGAGGGATATATGTGAAGTATATAGAGAAACAGTGCGAAGAAGTGTGCTCGTGGATTAAAGAAACTGTATCTGCTGCAAAAGCCAATGGTGTAGTATTGGGTCTTTCAGGAGGAATAGATTCAGCAGTGGTTGCTGCTTTGTGCAAGAGAGCTTTTCCAGATGATACATTATGCTTGATCATGCCTTGTCATAGCAATCCAAAAGATGAGCAGGATGCTAGATTAGTTTCAGACAAGCTTAATTTGAAAGTAGAGCGAGTTGTACTAGATCCTGTATTTGATACACTTAGAAAATCTGTTGGATCTTTGGATACTGATTCAAAGCTTTTATTAGGGAATATGAAATCAAGATTAAGAATGGTAACGTTATATTACTATGCAGGTAAACATAATTATCTGGTTGCAGGTACCAGCAATAGAAGTGAGTATACAATAGGATATTTTACAAAATACGGAGATAGCGGGTCCGATATTTTGCCTATTTCAGATTTTGTAAAAGCAGAAGTCTATGAGATGGCAAAATATCTAAAAATACCTGATGAAATTATCAATAAAGCTCCTACAGCTGGCTTATGGGAGAATCAAACCGACGAAGATGAGATGAAAATGACTTATAGAGAATTAGATGAATATTTATTATATGGTAAAGCAGATGATTATATAAAAAATAAGGTGGATGCTATGAATAAATTCAGTGAGCATAAAAGAAATGTAGCGAAGAGGTATATTAGAAAATAAATAACAGGAGGAGGATTTTAATGGCAGGACATTCAAAATGGGCAAATATCAAACACAAAAAAGGCAAAGCGGACGCTGCAAGAGGGAAGATATTTACAAAACTAGGTAAAGAAATATCAATAGCAGCAAAGGCAGGAGCTGATCCTGAGACAAACGGAAAGCTCAGAGATGCTATTGCAAAAGCAAAAAGCCATAATATGCCCAATGATACGATAAATAGAGCTATTAAAAGAGCTGCTGGCGAATTAAGCAATGTGGATTATGAAGAAATAACTTATGAGGGATATGCTACCGGTGGAGTTGCAGTAATAGTAAACACACTTACAGATAACAGAAACAGAACTGCCAGTGAGGTAAGGCATATATTCGACAAAAACGGTGGCAGCATGGGTGTTACAGGAGCTGTAAGCTGGATGTTTGATAAAAAAGGCCTTATAATTGTTGAAAAAACAGATGATATAGATGAAGAAGATCTTATGATGAAAGCTTTGGAAGCAGGAGCAGAAGATTTTTCAGTAGAAGAGGATTCATATGAAATTATTACAGATCCTGCTGATTTCTCAGATGTAAGATTATTCTTAGAAAAGCAAGGTGTCTCAATGGCTTCTGCTGAAGTTACCATGATACCGAAAAATACTGTATCAGTTACTAATGAAGAAGATATTAAGAAGATAAATAAAATGTTGGATATGTTCGATGACAATGACGATGTCCAGGATGTTTATCACAATGCTGAGCTGCCTGAGGAAGAATAGAAAAATAATTCTGAAGTGTATAAAAAATAAAATTATGGCAATAATAACCTCCATAAGAGTATGGAGGGAAATCCTATGTTTGAAGATCGAAGGAGAGGAAAAAGAAAAATTGCTATCCTTATAATAGGGTTAATGCTTATTGTTGCTTTTTCAGTTAGCTACTACATCAGTATGGGTATTGAAGATGAAACAAACAGCTTTAGTAAAATCAATGATAACTTAAAAATTCCAGATAGTCTTAAGGAGATTAAAGAAGTAGAAGCTAGTAGTGAAGAAAATGAAGACAAGACTGCTGGGGAAGACGACTTTATACTAAATGAGAATTATAAGGTAAAATATATTACTTTATTTACTATATGCGGACATAGAATAGAGAGAGAAATAGATTTGCCATCTGTATTTATAGGTCTTAATGAAGAGGAGTTTATGGAGAAAAATACAGGATGGGATTTAATTGAGATAAATTATAACACTATCACCCTTAAAAGAGATATAGATACTTATTGCCCTCAACATTTCATTATTGGTCTGGATGGCCCCTATATTGCCATATACGTATATAATGAAGATGGGGAAAGAATATTGAAAGAGAGAACAGATATAAGTATTGATACATTAACTCCTGAAGATCAAGCAATACTAGATAGCGGTATTGTTGCAGATACAGAAGATGATCTAGAACAAAAATTAGAAGGGTTCAGTAATTAATTAAGATATTTTTTATAACTTAAGCCTCATACATAAATGCAGCTAATTGCTGCTTTATTTTTTTTGCCAAAAAGGTTATAGTATTCATAACGAATATATGTTTGGATTGGATGTGTTAGCTTGATAATTATGGGGGTAGATCCGGGAATTGCAATTTTAGGTTATGGATTGCTCAAGATGGATGGAAACAAATTTAACATTATTACTAGTGGAGCTATTACAACAGAATCTACTATGTCTATGCCTGAAAGGCTAAGTTATATCTACGAAGAATTAAATGTATTACTAAGCAAATATAATCCTGATGCTTATGCCATTGAGGAATTGTTCTTTAATAAAAATATCAAAACAGCATTAACTGTTGGTCATGCAAGAGGAGTTGCTATACTGGCTGCTTCCAATCATAATGTGCCTATTTTTGAATATACACCGCTTCAAGTAAAACAAGCAATTGTCGGTTATGGAAGAGCAGAAAAGAAGCAGATGCAGCTAATGGTTAAAGTATTATTGAGACTAGATGAAATCCCAAAGCCGGATGATGTAGCTGATGCATTAGCAGTGGCTATATGCCATGGAAATTCTTCAAAATACTCAAATCTATTTAAGTTATAAAGGAGCATTGAAATGTTTGATTATTTAAATGGCATTGTTGTTGAGTCAGGTGAAGATTATATAGTTATTGATATCGGAGGAATAGGTTACAGAGTATTCACTTCCTCAAACACAATTTCAAATATTAAAGAAAATAACAAAGAAAAAATATTTACACATCTGCATGTAAAAGAGAATGATCTCGTATTATATGGATTTTCAAGCAAAAATGAATTAGAAATATTTAAACTTCTATTGTCTGTAACAGGTGTAGGACCTAAAGCCGCATTATCATTATTATCCTATCTTAAACCAAAGGATTTAATAATAGCTATTCAGACAAAAAATGCTAAAGCTTTGACCCAAGCCCCAGGCATAGGAAAAAAGACTGCAGAGAGAATTATGCTTGAACTAAAGGATAAAACAAGCATTTCTTCTGACATTATCATAGATATAGATGAGGTTAATGGAAACAATATGCCGGAGGTTATAGATGCTTTGATGTCTTTAGGCTACAGTTATAGTGAAGCTGCTTCAGCATTTTCAAAAGTAAAAGACAAGGAAAAATCATTAGATAATCTTATTAAAGAAGCACTAAAACAACTTTCACGAATTTAGTAGGGGGTAAAAATGGAAGAAAGAATAATAACGGCCAATATTTTAAATGAAGATAATGAAAATGAAATAAATTTGAGACCTAAATATCTTGATGAATATATAGGCCAAACAGCTGCCAAAGAAAAGATGAGTATTTTTATTGAAGCGGCAAAAAAGAGAAATGAAGCCTTAGACCATGTTTTGCTTTATGGACCTCCTGGTTTAGGAAAGACCACACTCGCAAATATTATTGCAAATGAACTAGGTTCTAGTATAAGAGTTACCTCAGGTCCAGCTATAGAAAAGCCAGGAGATTTAGCAGCCATATTAACTAATCTTAACAATAATGATGTGCTTTTTATCGACGAAATTCATAGGCTAAACAGAAGTGTGGAAGAAATATTGTATCCTGCTATGGAGGACTACGCCATTGATATAATTATCGGCAAAGGGCCTAGCGCAAGATCCATAAGGCTTGATATACCAAGTTTTACAATGATAGGCGCTACAACTAGAGCCGGAATGCTTACTTCACCTCTTAGAGATAGATTTGGTGTAATATGCAGGCTTGATTATTACAGCAATGAAGAACTTTATCAAATTGTAGTAAGATCTGCTAAACTTCTTAAGATAGAGATCGAAAAAGACGGAGCTGAAGAGATTGCGAAAAGATCAAGAGGTACACCAAGGATAGCAAATAGATTATTAAAAAGAGTTAGAGATTATGCTCAAGTTAGGGCTGATGGAATTATTAGTAGAGAAGTGGCAGACGAAGCCCTAAAACTTTTAGAAATAGATCATATTGGTTTGGACAGCATAGATGCGAAGATGCTGATGACAATTATTCACAAATTTGGAGGCGGACCTGTAGGGCTGGATACCTTGGCAGCTTCAATCGGTGAAGAATCAAATACAATTGAAGATGTATATGAACCATATCTACTACAGATAGGTTTTCTTAATAGGACACCCAGAGGAAGGATGGTAACGGATCTTGTCTATAGGCATTTTAATATAAGCAGGTAAATACTAATTAGCTATGCTAGTTGACTAATATTAACTAGTATAGCTAAAACACCACTCTTGAAAAGAGCAAAAAAATTTAAGAGTTATTAAAATATTTGAAGGATATATCCGGCTAATGTAGAATAATGAGTATGAAAAAACTAAGGAAGAGGTACATAGCATGAACAAACATAATAAGAAATTATTCATCATCATTTTAATGATTATTGCACTATTATTTCCAATCTCTGTCCATGCTACCACTGAAATTCCTGAAAGGATAAGAGTTGGACTAAACTATAACTCAGTATCTGATACAATAAATATTAATTCCTCTTCTCCAATTTTGATTACTTTTTTAAGTGGTGAAGAGAATCCAGTTTCTTTGACAATCTCAAAACCTATCAAGCTGTCTTTCAGGACAGATGAATATTATAATATCATAAAAAACGAAATAAAAAAGATTCAATATATTAAAGCTGTTAAATATGAAGGGAAATTACTTGGCCCTTATCATATACAGATAGGGGATAATTATCCCGATTATGAATCAGCAAAAAAACTGTTAAACGATATAAAATCAAGCATGCCTGAATCATTTTTGGTCTATGATGGAGAATGGAAGGTTTGGGCTGGTTTATTCTTAGATGAGAAAGAGTGCAAGGAAAATATAAATGCTTATCAAAGTAAGAATAATTCTTATAAATATAAATTGATTGAACCGGATCCCAAAAGAGTACAAATAATAGATGACAACAATAATAGTGTGTTTATGATATACAAGAATCAAGAAATAAAAATGAGTCCAGTAGAACAAAGTGATGTTCAAAATCTGCTGGAGTTTAACAATACAGAATATCGGGGCAGTATATGTATTAGGACTCAGGAGGATGGTAGTCTCTCTGTTATTAACGATGTTAAAGTAGATGAGTATTTGTACAGTGTAGTGGGTAGTGAAGTAACTCCTACATGGCACATGGAAGCTCTAAAAGCCCAGGCTGTTGCTGCTAGGAATTATGCGGTTATTAATATGGGTAAGCATAATGATAAAGGATTTGATCTTTGCAGTACCACCCACTGTCAAGCATATAAAGGTTTTGTTAAAGAACATGAACGGACAAACCAAGCAGTTAAGGAAACTAACAATGAATTACTATATTATGAGGATAAGCTTGCAACAACCTTTTATCACTCAAGCAGCGGAGGACATACTGAAAATTCTGAAAATGTTTGGAGTGATGAGATACCATATATAAGAGGTGTAGATGATCCTTTCTCCTATGGAAGTCCAAATGATAGCTGGATACTTGAGTTAGACAAGGGTGAAATAAAAAATAAACTGGAAGAAAATAATATGAATATAGGTGATATAACCGATATAAACATTATCGAGACTAGTGAGTTTGGAAGAGCGTTAAAAGTTGAGTTTAGTGGTACTAAAAGTAAAATAGTACTAGAAAAAGAAAAAGTTAGATATTTATTTGGCACTTCTAGTCTTAAAAGCATTTGGTATGACATCAAAACTGACTCTGATATTAATATTTACGATATGGATACTGATTCCATCAAAGCAAAAAGACCAATAGGATTAAATATCGTATCGGCTACAGGTCAGCGAACAGTAAAACCATCTAGCGAAAAAATCAGTGTAAAAGGATTATTTAATGTTGAAAACTATAACATAACCCCTAATAATTACATTTTCGATGGCAAGGGTTGGGGACATGGTTTGGGTATGAGTCAGTATGGGGCAAAAGGAATGGCTGAAAGCGGATATAATTATGTGGAAATATTAGAATACTACTACACAGGAACAAAGGTAAAATAGGGAGAGATTTATGAATACATCAGACTTTTATTATGAGCTACCAGAATATCTAATTGCTCAAGAACCAATTTACCCAAGAGATATGTCTCGATTAATGGTCTTACATAGAGAGAATGGTAATATCGAGCATAAGATATTTAAAGACATCATTGACTATCTGAACCCTGGAGATTGCCTTGTATTAAACAATACAAGAGTAATACCGGCTAGATTATTTGGTACTAAAGAAGGAACAAAAAGCAGTATAGAGTTTTTGCTGTTAACAAGAAAATCAAAGGATAGGTGGGAGGTAATGGTCAGACCTGGGAAAAAAGCAAAACCAGGTTCCAGAATTATATTTGGAGATGGCCAGTTGACTGCTCAAGTGGTTGATATAGTAGAGGGAGGAAATAGAATAGTTGAGTTCATCTATGAAGGAGTTTTTGAAAATATCTTAGATAGATTAGGTAATATGCCTTTACCCCCATATATAAAGAAAGAACTTAAGGATAAGGAAAGATATCAGACTGTTTATTCAAAGTACGAGGGTTCTGCAGCTGCACCTACTGCAGGATTGCATTTTACAGAAAGTCTTTTAAATGAAATAGAGAAGAAAGGTATTAAACTTGCATATATAACTCTTCATGTAGGCTTGGGAACATTTAGACCAGTTAAAGTAGATAATATTGAAGAGCACAGAATGCATTCCGAGTATTTTGAGATTACACAAGAAAGTGCAGATTTGATTAATAGTACGAAGAATAACGGAAATAGAGTAATATGTGTTGGTACAACATCAACCAGAACAATAGAATCTGTTGCTGATGACTCTGGTATGATATGTGCAAAAAAAGGATGGACGGATATATTTATTTATCCCGGTTATAAATTTAAATGTTCAGATGGTTTAATAACCAACTTTCATTTGCCAGAATCTACTCTTATGATGCTTGTTAGTGCGCTGGCAGGTAAAGGATATATTATGAAAGCTTATGAGGAAGCAATAAGAGAAGAGTACAGGTTTTTCAGTTTCGGTGATGCCATGTTTATTATTTGATTTTTTAGGGGGGTATGTTATATGAAAAAAAACCTTGGGTATTGGAAACATAAACTTATCAAATATACTTACTATCTAGAGATAATACTAGCATTATTTATTATTGTAGCTACAATAGTAGGTATGGTAGATTTAGCAAGATACTTAGGATTAATATTTAAGACCAATGCAATTGAGACATACATGATTTTCCAGAAATTCTTAGGCCATGTATTACTTCTCGTTGTTGGTGTAGAGCTAGTAATAATGCTTTTATCTCATTCTACTTCAAGTGTTCTTGAGGTTATGCTCTATGCTATTGCCAGAAAACTGCTTATATACAGCGACACTACATTAGATATAGCAATAGGTATTGTAGCAATAGCAATGATATTTGCCATAAGAAAATACCTTTTTACAAAAGAAATAAAATTAGAAGGTCATGGAAATGTATTTTCTGCTGCTACTCCGGTAACTGATGCAAATATTATTACAGGTTTAAATATACCGGAACATTTAGGTAATACTATTGGTGGAGTTATAACCAAAATGGCAGAAAACACAAATAGACCTGTTTATGAGGGGATTGATTATAGGGTAGGCAATGCAAAGCTAAAGGTCATTTCTATGAAAGACGGGTTAATAGAAAAGGTTGTAATAGATAATTTGGATGAATAGCGAGGGAAAATTTTTGGCAGTAAAATATGAACTAATAAAAGAGTGTAAAAATACAAGAGCCAGGCTTGGCAGAGTACATACTCCTCATGGAATAATTGACACTCCAGCATTTATGCCTGTTGGTACTCAAGCAACTGTAAAAGCCATGAGCCCTGACGAATTGAAAGATATTGGTGCTCAAATAATTCTTGGTAATACATATCATCTTTATATTCGCCCAGGTCACAAACTAATAGAGGACTTTGGAGGTCTTCATGGTTTTATGAACTGGGATAGACCTATACTTACCGATAGTGGTGGTTTTCAAGTTTTCAGTTTAAATGAATTGAGAAAAATAAGTGAAGAAGGAGTAGAATTTAAATCCCATTTAGATGGTTCAAAGCATTTCTTCACTCCAGAATTTGTTATGGAAATAGAAGAGTCTTTAGGTGCAGATATTATGATGGCATTTGATGAATGTATACCATATCCCTGTGAAAAAGACTACGCAAGAAAATCTATAGAAAGAACAATAAGATGGCTTAAAAGATGCAAAAAAGCTCACACAAAGACAGATAAACAAGCATTATTTGGAATTGTGCAAGGTGGAACATATAAAGATTTAAGAATTGAAAGCGCTAAGATGACTGTGGATGTGGATCTTCCGGGATATGCTGTTGGCGGATTGAGTGTAGGAGAACCTAAGGAAGTAATGAATGAGGTGTTAGAGTATACTGTTCCTCTGCTTCCAAAAGATAAACCTAGATATCTCATGGGAGTAGGCAGCCCCGATTCGCTGATTGATGGAGTTATTAGAGGTATAGATATGTTTGATTGTGTCCTACCCACAAGAATTGCCAGAAATGGAACTGTTATGACTTCTAAAGGTAAACTGGTTGTAAGAAATGCTGAATACGCTAGGGATTCAATGCCATTAGATGAAAACTGTGATTGTTACACATGTAGAAACTTCTCAAGAGCTTATATCAGACATTTGATTAAGGCTGGAGAGATATTAGGAGGGCGTCTCACCACTATACATAACCTTAGATTTTTACAAAACTTGATGACAAATGTGAGAACTGCTATAAAAGAAGATAGGCTATTAAGCTATAGAGAAGAATTTTTTGAAAACTATGGATACAATAAATAATAATTAAAGAAGGATTTTTGCTTTTTTTATTGAATATACAAAATAATACGGAGGAGGGATGCATAATGCCAGCATGGGCTTCAACAGTTCTAATGTATGTTGCAATTTTAGGAGTATTTTATCTTCTACTCATCAGGCCCCAAAGGAAAAAGGATAAACAGATACAAGAGATGAGAAAAAATATTAAAGAGGGAGATGAAATACTAACTATTGGAGGCATTTATGGTAAGGTCCTTAATGTTAAGGATGATACTTTAACCATAGAAGTCGGAGCAGATAAGACTAGACTGAAGATTGCAAAATGGGCTATAGGTAAAAAATTAGAGTCTTAATGCAAGAAAGTAACTTGATAAGCTTCAAGTTACTTTTTTTATAATTAATAGGAAAGTATAAATTTCTTTAGTTCAGGCTTTCCGCTAAATGCTTTTTTATATGCGTCAAAAGCTTTGTTGGTTAATAAGTAATTTCAATGAAGCTTTTTTATTTTATGAATAAAAACATCCATTAAAGAATAATGTTTACTGAATAAAATATTATTAGGGGGTGCAACCGTGAGGAGTTTCAAAAAGGGTTCTAACAAACTACATGAAAAAAAGGATGAAAGTAAGATTTTAATATTAGCAAAATCAATATTTCTTGCATTAATTATCTCGTTAGTTTGCATAATAATATATGCTATAGTATTGTCATTAACTTCGGTATCTGATGGTACAATGTCCATAATAACACAAGCAATTACTATGGTAAGTATAGTTGCAGCAGCAGTATACTGCAGTAGAAAAATAAAGAGCAGAGGATGGCTCTATGGAATGATAGTAGGTATAGTATTTGTATTAGTCATCATTCCAATAAGTATGATATGGGGTCAAGTACCTACATTTGATAAGTACTTTATTGCTAGAATGCTGATGGCTTCTTTAGTAGGTTTAATTGGCGGAATGATAGGTGTAAATATTACATAAGGACTTTAATAATATTAATACTTATGATATAATTTATGGGAAAAAAATATTAGGAGGCACAAATATGAAGTACATAAAGACTATCAATAAGACAACTTATGGACAAAGGATTTTAAACGGTGGCTGCGGTGAATGCCAAAACTCATGCCAATCAGCTTGTAAAACCTCTTGTACTGTTGCTAATCAAAAATGTGAGAGCTTATTAAATACAAGAATTGCAAAGAGTTCTGCTTTAAAAAACCTATAATATATTAATACTTAGTAAGCAGTAAATATGATTAATCATATTACTGCTTTAATTTATTGGCAATCATAATTATAAGGTTTTAGCATTAGTCTTTACATTGACTCTGTTTGACAAAAGTAATATAATAACGATTGTGAACTTTTAAAAGGGGGAGTACAGATGAATTCAAGAAGTATTGCTAAATTTCTGGCAATAGTCATTATAATCGGTATTTTAAGCTATGTCGCAGTATATGGGCTTGATATCGGAAAGTACGAAATTGTTCCTGCAAAGGAATTAATTAAGCTGGGATTAGATTTGAGGGGAGGCGCAGAAGTTGTGCTTGAAGCTCAAGATAATCCAAATGACCCAATAACAGACGAAAAGATGGAAAGGGCTATTGCTACTATAAGAGAGCGTATTGACTCCCTGGGAGTAACAGAGCCTGTAATAACTAGGCAGGGTACAAAGAGAATAAGAGTTGGTTTGCCTGAAATTCAAGATACACAAAGAGCTCTTGAAGTGATAGGGAAAACAGCTCAGTTGAAATTTGTTGATGAAGCAGGTAATACAGTTATAACAGGGAATGATATAAAAGATGCTAAGGCAGTATATGGAGCTCAAAGTGACACAGGTATCCAAGAACCTGTAGTATCCTTAGAATTGACGTCTGAGGGTGCAAAAAAATTCGCTTTGGCAACTTCAAATAATATAGGTAAAATAATAGCTATCTATCTTGATGAGAATGTAATTTCTGCTCCTCAAGTGGGAGAGCCTATAACTGATGGAAGGGCTCAGATTTCGGGTAGAATGACCATGGAAGAAGCAGCAGATTTAGCAATGCTTATAAGAGCAGGCGCTCTTCCGGTAGAACTTAATACACTTCAGGTTACAAGTGTAGGACCTGAATTGGGAGCAAACTCTTTTGAACAAAGCTTGTCTGCAGGTAAAATAGGCATATTGCTTGTATTTTTATTCATGATTTTATATTACAGATTGCCTGGTTTGATTGCCGATATTGCACTTGTATTATATATATGTATAATGATGTTTGCTTTAGCTGCATTAAAAGCAACACTTACTCTTCCTGGTATTGCAGGTATCATTCTTTCAGTAGGTATGGCAGTTGATGCCAATGTCATTATATTTGAAAGATTAAAGGAAGAACTAATGATAGGCAAAAGCTTGAGAGCAGCCATCGATTCAGGCTTCAGGAGAGCCTTCTTAACAATAATTGACTCCAATATAACTACCTTGATTGCAGCAGTTGTTCTATTTTATTTTGGTTCAGGTCCTATTAAGGGATTTGCAGTGACATTATCTATCGGTATATTAGCTAGTATGTTTACTGCAATAATAGTGACGAAACAGCTTATGAAGTGTATTTCAGGCATAAAAGCTTTATCAAATAAGAAATTATATGGAGCATAGGAGGGTGAAGGTGATGAAAAATATTAAAGTTGTACAGTATAAGAGAATATGGTTTTCTATATCTTTAGCGATAATCATAGCAGGCCTAATCTTCACTTTCATAAATGGTGGATTAAACTTCGGTATTGATTTTACTGGTGGAACCACAATACAAGCTCATATAGGGAAAGACTTTGATATTTCAAATGTAAGAGAAATAATATCTAAATATGATAGTGAAGCAGTAATAACATATGCCGGGAATGAAAAAGAAGATGTTATTATTAGAACCAAGATGGAGTTAGATGATGCAAGCCGTAAAGAGATACTGGATAGTTTCGTTACCGAATTCAATATAACAACCAGCAATATTAACTTTGAATCAATTGGACCTGCCATAGGGGATGAACTGAAAAGACAAGCTATTTTATCATTGGTATTAGCAAATATAGGTATGCTAATCTATATTACCTTCAGATTTGAATGGAGATTCGGCTTGGCGTCTGTGATAGCATTAATACATGATGTTGTTATTATGTTAATTTTATACGGAGTAATGAAGATTCCTGTAAATAGTTCATTTATAGCAGCTATTTTGACTATTGTTGGTTATTCCATAAACAATTCAATTGTAATTTTTGATAGGATAAGAGAAAATATGAGAAATGTTAAGAAGATTGATAAAGTTCAATTGGTTGATGACAGCATAAATCAGACATTGACAAGATCAATTAATACTTCACTTACTACTTTACTAGCAATAGTAGCACTGTATATATTGGGTGTCCCTGCAATCAAAGATTTTGCTCTTCCTCTGATAGTAGGTATAGTGGCAGGAACCTATTCATCAATTTTTATATCTGGTCCTCTCTGGATAATTTTAAGCACAAAGTTCAAAACTCAGTCAGCCCATTAGATTTTAAGGTAACAGTCAAAATGATTGTTACCTTAAGTTTTATCTTTATATTTATAGTTAAATATATTATGCTATGTATATAAAACATTGAAAGGATGTGACTAATTATGCAGTTCATAATTGTTATTTCCATGATATTTGCTTTATTTATAGCACTCTTTGCAATACAAAATGCCACAGTGATTACAATAAATTTTTTATGGTATAAATTTAATTTATCACAAGCTGTAGTAATTTTGGGGTCTGCTTTGTTTGGTATTCTCATAATGTTACCCTTTGATATAGTTAAAAGGGTCAGGTTTAGAATAAAAATAAATGAATTAAATAGTAAAATAAAGAAGCTAGATGAGGAATTGAGTATAGCAAAAGAAACTATAAACAAAACAAAAGAAGATTTAGATTTGAAAAATCAAAATAATATTAATATTGAACAATAGATGTAGGTGATAATTTGATTAAGAGATGGCTTGCTTATAATAAAGACTATTCTATACTTAAGGAAATGAAAGAAGAGTTAAATATTTCTGAGTCTTTAGCTAGAATACTAATTAACAGAGATATAAACACATTAGAAGATGCAGAAGCTTTTTTAAATCCTGACATGGATGAACTAGAGGATTCCTTTATGTTAAAGGGGATGGATTCTGCTGTAGAACGAGTGTATAAAGCAATAAAAGCAGGAGAAAAAGTATGTATCTATGGAGACTACGATGTAGATGGCATAACAAGCCTTTCCATGCTTTATTTGACACTAAAAAAGCTAGGTGCAAATGTGATTTATTACATACCCAATAGGCTTGAAGAAGGATATGGAATAAATATAGACGCAATAGAAAGAATTATTGATGAAGGAGTAGACTTAATAATTTCTGTAGATTGCGGAATAAGATCTATTGAAGAAGTCAAATTTATAAATGAAAATAATAAAGAAATAATAATTACAGATCATCATGAATGCGGTGATGAGATTCCGAAAGCATGTTCCGTCATAAATCCTCATCAAAGTGACTGCTATTATCCATTTAAAGACTTTGCAGGAGCAGGAGTAGCATTTAAACTTGTTTGTGCTTTAGCCCAAAGATTCAGTAGATATGATTTGCCTGATGATATAATAGACCTTGCTGCTTTAGGCACTGTTGCAGATGTTGTTCCTTTGTTAGGAGAGAACAGAGTAATTGTCAAGAATGGTCTGGAGAAGATAAGAAATAACCCTAACCTTGGAATAAAGGCGCTTACTAAGGTTTCTGGAATAGATATATGTGCTGTTGATACCTATCATATAAGCTTCATGCTTGCACCAAGACTTAATGCCGCCGGTAGAATCAGTGATCCTATTCTGGGTGTTAAGCTACTGATTGCTGAAGAAGAGGAGGCAGCAATGAAAATAGCTGAAGAATTAAATAAAGCAAATTCTCATAGACAGACCATAGAAAATGAAATACTTAATTCTGCAATGCAAATTATTGATAAAACCATAGATAAAGATATTGATAGGATTATCGTTGCAGCAGGAGAAAACTGGCATATAGGTGTAATAGGAATTGTTGCATCGAAACTAACTGAGAAATATGGATTACCAGTTGTCCTGATTTCTTTAGAAGATGGTATCGGTAGAGGTTCGGCAAGAAGCATACCGGGATTTGACTTATATGAAGCCATGAATAAGTGCAGTTTTCTTTTTGAAAGATTCGGTGGTCATCAAATGGCTGCTGGCTTAACCATTAAAGAGGAAAACATTGAGAAATTAAAATGTTTATTAAATGAAATTGCCTGGGAAATGATGGCAGATAAACATTATGTACCAGAAATTTTTATAGATTATAAAATCGATAGTATTAGTATGCTTTCGCAGCTTATAGAAGAATTAGAAATGCTGGAGCCTTATGGGGAAGGCAATCCGGTTCCGATATTTGTGTTTCGCGGTCTTACCATAGAAGAGATGAAGTTGTTGGGAAACAATAAACATCTGTCTATGAAGCTAAATGACGGAACTGATACTATAAGAGGAATAGGTTTTAACATCGGATTTATAATTAATTATATTGCAGTTAATGAAAAGATTGATATAATATGTAGTGTAGAAAAAAATCTCTGGAATGGCACCGAATACATTCAATTAAATATCAAAGACATAAAAAAGGCCAAATAAATATAAGTTTGGAGGCAAGATAAGTGAATCTGGAAAAGTATATAAGAGTGATAGAAGATTTTCCTGTAGAAGGTATAAGCTTTAAAGATGTTACTACGCTGCTAAAAGATGGGGAAGCTTTTCGTTACGCAATAAAACTAATGGCAGACGAAATCAGAAGCAAAGATGTTGACTTGATTGTTGGACCAGAGGCTAGAGGGTTTCTTTTTGGGGCACCCATTGCCTATGAGATTGGTGTAGGTTTTGTACCTGTGAGAAAACCAGGAAAGCTTCCGGCTGAAACTTTAAAATATGAGTATGAGTTAGAGTATGGCAGTGATAGCTTAGAGATTCATAAGGATGCTATAAAACCTGGGGACAGAATAGCTGTTGTAGATGATTTATTAGCTACAGGAGGCACAATATTATCAGCAGTTAAGCTTGTTGAGAGTCTTGGGGGTATTGTAGTTCATATAGGGTTTTTGATTGAATTAGAAGAATTGATGGGAAGGAAAGCCTTGTCAAAATATAATATTAGTTCAATAATCAAGTATTAGAACTCTAATGCTCCTGGATAACCAGCTTGGATTCATTGGGTTTGCAACCTATTGAATAGGGGCTTTGTTACTCAGGAGATTTTTTTATAATGCATAGGAAAGTATAAGCTACATAGTTATTATATTTAATTTTTTCAAAAGATGGTGTTAATATGCTCCAGGAATTAATAGACAAAATAAAAAAATATAATCCTTCAGGAGACTTTGAAATAATATGTAAAGCATATGATTTTGCTTTAAATGCACATCAGGGGCAAAAAAGAATATCTGGCGAAGATTACATTATCCATCCTACCGCTGTAGCAGAAATATTGGCAGATTTAAATATGGATAATTTAACTATTGCTGCAGGTATGCTTCATGATGTGGTAGAAGATACAAAATATGACTATAATGACATAAAAGAACAATTTGGTGAAGAAGTTGCCATGCTTGTAGATGGTGTGACAAAACTTGGTAAGCTCGAATACAAGACAAAGGAAGAGCAGCAAGCAGAGAATCTTAGGAAGATGTTTATTGCTATGGCCAAAGACATAAGGGTTATACTTATAAAACTAGCAGACAGGCTCCATAATCTCAGAACATTGAAGTATATGACGAAAGAAAAACAGTATGAAAAAGCAAAGGAAACATTAGAAATATATGCTCCTATAGCTCATAGACTTGGAATTTATAAAATTAAATGGGAAATGGAAGATCTTGCACTGCGATATATAGATCCTGATGGATACTATGATTTAGTAGATAAAGTCGCAAAAAAGAGAAAAGAACGAGAAGAGTATATTAACTATGTAATAAATACACTGAAATATAAGAATGAAGAGATGGGTATTGACGTTCAAATAGAAGGCCGTCCTAAGAATTTTTATAGTATATATAAAAAAATGTTTCACCAGAATAAAACTTTCGAACAAATATTTGATCTTACCGCAGTGAGAGTAATAGTGGATACTGTTAAAGATTGTTATGGAGTATTAGGAATAGTTCACACTTTATGGAAACCAATCCCTGGAAGATTTAAGGATTATATTGCTATGCCCAAGCCTAATATGTATCAGTCTTTGCATACCACAGTAATAGGTCCTGATGGAGAACCAATTGAAGTGCAAATAAGAACTTGGGAGATGCATAAAACATCTGAATATGGAATAGCTGCCCACTGGAAGTACAAAGAAGGTCGTACTTCTCAGAATGAATTTGATGAAAAACTAAAGTGGCTCAGACAAATGCTCGAATGGCAGAATGAAGTAAGAGATACAAAAGAGTTTATGGAAACTCTGAAAATTGACTTAGTGATAGATGAGGTATATGTTTTTACACCTAAAGGTGATGTTATAGATTTACCAGTAGATTCTACACCTATTGACTTTGCTTATAAAATTCATAGTGCTGTTGGAAATAAGTGTATCGGTGCAAAGATTAATGGTAAGATCGTGCCTTTGGATTATAAACTACAAAATGGGGATATAGTAGAAATAATCACATCTGCCAACTCAAATGGACCAAGCAGAGATTGGCTTAAGATTGTCAAAAGCTCACAGGCTAAGAATAAGATACGACAATGGTTTAAGAAAGAAAAAAGAGAAGAAAATATCCAAAAAGGTAAAGATATACTCGATAAAGAAATAAAAAGACTGGGAGCAAGTTTATCAATAACCATAAAGAATGAGTGGCTGGAGACGGTTTATAAGAAGATAGGCCTTCATTCATTGGAAGATTTATATGCCTCATTGGGTTATGGTGGATTGACCCTCAATCAGATAATGATGAGGTTGAAAGAAGAGATAAGAAAGAACCAGAAAATAGATATAAAAGAAGAAGAGCAATTAGAAAAGCAGATATCAAAAACAAATCATCACAAGAAGAGAAGATCAAGCACGGGTATAAAAGTTAAAGGTGTTGAAAATATTCTTGTGAGATTTTCTAAATGCTGCAATCCTGTCCCTGGTGATGATATACTAGGTTATATAACAAAGGGTAGAGGCGTTTCAATACACAGAAAAGACTGTCCAAATGCCAGGGATTTGCTTGCAGATCCGGAGAGACTTGTGGAAGTAGAATGGAATACCCAGAGTATGGTCTCTTATAATGCAGATGTTCAAGTAAGAGCTAATGACAGACAAGGTTTGCTTGCAGAGATCACTTCAATTATAAATGAGAATAAAATCAATATTGTATCTTTTTATTCGAGGACTTCAAAGGATAGAAGCGCAAATATAAATTTTGTTTTAGAAATTAATGACATTGATCAACTAAACAAACTTATTAGAAGATTAAGAAGGATTGAAGGAGTTATTGATGTATTTAGAGCTAAACAATAGGAGGAAAGTTTATGAGGGCAGTAATTCAAAGGGTAAAAAAAAGCCATGTTGAGGTAGATGGTAAAATTACAGGTCAGATAAATAAAGGTCTCATGGTTTTGCTTGGTATAAGTGATGAAGATAAAATAGAAGATATTGACTATATGGTTGATAAAATAACAAATCTGAGAATTTTTGAAGATGCTGATAACAAAATGAATTTGTCACTTCTTGATGTGGGAGGAGAAATTCTTGTTGTTTCCCAATTTACATTATATGGTGATTGCAGAAAGGGAAGGCGCCCAAGCTTCATAAGAGCAGCTAGACCTGATAAAGCTCAGGAACTGTATAATTTATTCATTAGTAAATTGGAAGGTATGAATATTGTTGTTCAATCAGGCATTTTTCAAGCTGATATGACCGTATATATAGAAAATGATGGCCCCGTTACTTTAATAGTAGATAGCGAAAAAATTATTTAAGATTTACAATTTTAATGACTAATAGATTTATAAAATCTTCGAGGGAGATGAGTTATTTGAAATTCAAGAGACTGCCTTTAGGAATATATCAAGCTAATTGTTATATAATATGGGATGAGCAATCAAAAAAAGCAGCTGTTATAGATCCAGGAGGAGATTTTGAAGAGTTAAATAAGTTTATAGAAAACAATAAACTCTCTGTTCAATATATATTGCTTACTCATGGCCATGGAGATCATATTGGCGCTGTAGCAGACGCAAGGGAGAACTATAAGGCTGAAGTAATGATTCACATGGATGATTATGATATGCTGAAAAATACGAATAAAAACTATTCAAGCCAAATGGGATATAACAAAATAGAAATAGAAGCTGATAAAAAAATAGTAGATGGAGACATAATAAATATCGGGGCAATATCAATGGAGATTATTCATACTCCTGGACATACAAGAGGGAGCATATGTATAAAGTGCGATAATGTTGTATTTTCAGGAGATACATTATTTGCTGGCTCTATTGGAAGAACAGATCTTGGTGGGGGGTCATTTGAAGACATTATTGGCTCTATTAAAAACAAATTACTCACTTTGCCCGATAATACAGAGGTTTATCCAGGCCATGGACCTTCAACAACTATTGAAATAGAGAAAAAACATAATCCTTTCCTAAAAAATTAAGATTCATTTAAGAGAGGATAAAGATGATAATATTAAAGTTAATAGGACATGAGTACTTTAATGAAGTATCAGATATAATAAAGATGTTTTATGGTAAGGAGTCAATTAAACCTTATGATAGTATAGAAAACTATGAAGATATGCAAGGCATATTACTGAACAGTGAAATTATAATAGATGATGAATTGACTTCTTTCATTTCATCTTATAAGGATTTAAAGAACAATAGTAATAATAGCTATACATTTACTAAGAACGGTAAAGTAATAGATCCTAGAGAGATTAAAAAAGCTCTGAAAGTATCCATGTATAAGTTGTTATCAGATATTACAGGCCATAATATAGCTTGGGGAATATTGACAGGTATCAGGCCAGTAAAAATTGTTCATAAGCTGTTTGAAGAGGGAATGAATGAGGAGCAAATTATTGCACATCTGAAAGATGAGTATTATGTTACTGAAGATAGAGCCTTACTGTCCATTAAAGTTGCTCAAGTTGAAAAGAAATATATAAGCAAAAATGATAATAATAAAATAGGTATTTATATTGGAATACCCTTCTGCCCCAGCAGATGTAATTACTGTTCTTTTACTTCAAATGCCATAGATAAAAATCGTGATTTAGTTCAACCTTATCTTGAAGCATTGATGTTGGAGATTAGAACTGTTTCAGAATATCTTAAGTCGAGGGGTGTTACAGCTCAGAGTGTTTATATTGGCGGAGGCACGCCTACCTCAATAAATGCTGATGAGTTGAGCACTCTAATACAATGTGTTAATGAATTCTGGGGTCAAAATGAAGAATTTACATGTGAAGCTGGAAGACCGGATACCATAACTGTAGATAAACTCAAAGCAATGAAAGAGTCTGGGATAACACGTTTAAGTATCAATCCCCAATCAATGGATGATGATACTTTGATGAGAATAGGAAGAAAACATACTCATACTCAAATTATTAAGAGTTTTCTATTAGCCAGAGAACTAGGTTTCGACAATATAAATATGGATATGATTCTGGGACTTCCAGGCGAAGGATTAGACCAAGTTGATAACACTTTGAATTGGATGAACAGGTTGAACCCTGAGAATGTAACAGTTCATACACTGGCCATTAAAAGAGCCTCGGTATACAATGAGATGAATCTTGATACTAGAAGCCATAATGATATTGTTTATAAAATGATGGAACTGGCTAGGAATAAGCTGGAAAACAATCAATACTATCCTTATTATTTATATAGACAGAAATATATGGCACAGAATCTGGAGAATATAGGATTTTGCAAAAAGGATAGGGAGTGTATATACAACATACAAATAATGGAAGAAAAGCAAAGTATCGTTGCTTTTGGTGCAGATGCTGTCACAAAAGCATATTTTCCTGAAGAAGATAGATTGGAAAGGCAGCACAACATAAAGGATTTAAGATTATATATAAAAAATATAGATAGTCAAATCAATAAAAAGGTTGATCTACTGAGTAAATTATATTGACAAAAATATGCAGTAAATATATAATGATAAACATTATAAAAGCGATGAAAGGGAAAGTAGATATTTGACACTTGACAGGGAGAGGGAGCCAATGATTGAGAGCCCCTTAAAGTAGGGAATATCGAAAGACACCCAAGGAGCTTCCAAATTGAAGTATATTAGATTTGGACGCATTTCCGCGTTAAGGAATAAGAGATGGATACTATCCAAGCAGGGTGGCACCGCGAGACTAACCTCGTCCCTGACATATTATGTCAGAGATGAGTTTTTTGTTTTATTCAAAAGGAAATTGGAGGGATATACATGAGAATTCAAGGACCAAAAGGTACAAAGGATGTTTTGCCTTCAGAAGTATTTAAGTGGCAATACATAGAAGGGAAAATAAGAGAGTTATGCTCTATAAACGGATATAGAGAAGTAAGAACACCTGTTTTTGAACATACAGAGCTCTTTCAAAGAGGTGTAGGCGAAACTACAGATGTAGTGCAAAAAGAGATGTATACATTCTTGGATAAAGGAGGTAGAAGCATAACATTAAAACCCGAAGGCACGGCTCCAGTAGTTAGAACTTTTATAGAAAATAGCATTTTCAATGATACTCAACCCACAAAGATGTATTATATAACCCCATGTTATAGATATGAAAGGCCACAGGCAGGGAGATTGAGAGAATTTCATCAATTTGGTATTGAAGTCTTCGGAACCCAGGATCCATATGTGGATGCGGAAGTAATAAGCGTAGGAATGACATTATTTGAATCCCTTGGAGTAAAGGATTTGGAACTCAGAATCAATAGTGTTGGTTGCCCAAAATGCAGAAAGGAATACAATGCAAAACTGAAAGCATTTCTAGAGCCTAAACTGGATAAACTGTGCAAATACTGCCAGGACAGATTTGATACAAATCCTTTGAGGATATTAGACTGTAAAGAAGAAAAATGCAAGGAGAATTTGGTAGATGTACCATTAATGCTGGATAATCTATGCGATGATTGCAAGAATCATTTTGAGGGATTGAAGAGAGGCTTAGAAATCATAGGATTAGATTACATAGTGGATCCTAGGATTGTAAGGGGATTAGATTATTATACAAAAACAGCCTTTGAAATAGTATCCAAAGATATAGGCTCTCAAGGAACCGTATGCGGTGGTGGAAGGTATGATGGATTGGTAGAGCAATGTGGAGGTCCAAGCACACCTGGTGTTGGATTTGGCTTAGGCCTTGAAAGACTGTTACTGACTATGGAAAGTCAGGGGATATCAATCCCTGAAACAGAAAGACCAGATTTATACATAGCTGCTATAGGTGAAAAAGCCAATGATAAAGCTATGGATTTGTTGTTTAAATTGCGAAGAGCAACTATCAAAGCGGAAAAAGACTATTTAAACAGAAGCCTAAAGGCTCAAATGAAATATGCCAATAAGATAAATGCCAGAAATGTAATTGTCATAGGTGATGAAGAGATTGAGAAGGGTATTGTGAGTATCAAGAATATGGAAAATGGAAAAGTTGTAGATGCTTCTTTGGTCAATATTTCTGACATAATAAACAAAATAAGGAGGTAAATCCATGGCTAAATATATAAGAACACATATGTGCGGAGAATTATCATTGAATAATCTTGGAGAGGAAGTATCCTTAACAGGATGGGTTCAAAAAAGCAGAGACCTTGGAGGTTTGCTTTTTATCGATTTAAGAGATAGAACAGGGATTTTGCAGGTGGTTTTTAATAAAGACATAGACTCTCAATTGTTTGAAAAAGCCCAAAAAGTCAGAGGAGAATATGTAATACATGTATCTGGTAAAATTGGTGAAAGAGCTGAAAATGCAATTAATAAGAGAATGAAAACAGGATATATTGAGTTGTTAGCATCAGATATAACCATTATAAGTAAATCAGAAACGCCTCCTATATATATTGAAGATGACTTGAATGTTTCGGAAAATTTGAGATTGAAGTATAGATATTTGGACTTAAGAAGACCTGTAATGCAGAACTTCTTCTTTGTCAGGCACAGAGTAAATAAGCTTATCAGGGATTATTTTGATAAGAATGGATTTATTGAGATCGAAACTCCTGTGTTGACAAAGACTACCCCTGAAGGAGCCCGAGATTATTTAGTGCCTAGTAGGGTACAGCCTGGAAAGTTTTTTGCTTTACCCCAATCGCCACAGCTTTTTAAGCAAATACTGATGGTATCTGGATTTGATAAGTACTATCAAATAGTAAAATGTTTCAGGGATGAAGATTTAAGAGCAGATAGACAGCCTGAGTTTACTCAGCTTGATATGGAAATGTCCTTTGTAGATGCAGATGATGTAATAAGTGTCATAGAAGGTCTTATGAAAGAGGTATTTAAAAATATAAAAGATCAGGAAATTTCTTTACCCTTGCCAAGGATGACATATAAAGAAGCTATGGAAAGATATGGTTCGGATAAGCCAGATATAAGGTTCGGATTAGAATTAAAGGATTTGGGGGATATCTTAACAGACAGCGAATTTAAAGTATTCTCTGAGACCATAAAAAATGGGGGCTGCATAAAAGCTATAAATGCTGAAGGTTGTGGTAGTAATCTAAGCAGAAAAGAGATTGATGGTCTTGGTGAGTTTGTGAAAACATATAGAGCAAAAGGACTTGCATGGATGAATTTTACAAAAGATGGCCTTAAATCACCCATAGCTAAGTTTCTAAAAGAAGAGGAAATTAAGTCAATAATTGAAAGAATGAATGCAAAAACAGGAGATATAATATTTATAGTAGCTGATAATAAAAAAGTCGTATATGATTCTTTAGGGCAACTAAGGTTAGAACTGGCCAGGAGATTCAATTTAGTAGATGAAAATAAAATTGGTCTGCTATGGGTTACAGAGTTTCCCCTGCTGGATTATGATGATGAAGAAAACCGATATGTGGCTATGCACCATCCTTTCACAAGCCCAATGGACGAGGATATTGAATTGTTGGACAGCGAACCTTTAAAAGCTCGAGCAAAGGCATATGATATCGTATTGAATGGTTATGAATTAGGCGGAGGAAGCATTAGAATACACGATAGTGAGATTCAGCAAAAGATGTTCAATCTTTTAGGATTCTCAAAGGATGAGGCTTGGAAAAAATTCGGTTTCCTACTGGAAGCATTCAAGTATGGAACACCACCCCATGGAGGTTTAGCAATTGGAATGGATAGACTTATAATGCTTCTTACAGGCACCGATAATATAAGAGATGTTATAGCATTTCCGAAGACCCAAAGTGCAAGCTGCTTAATGACAGATGCACCATCTTTTGCAGATGAAAAACAATTGGCGGAGTTAAAACTGAAAGTGGAATAGGAAATATGCCCTGCTTAAGAGTAAGCAGGGCACTTTTGGAGGTTATACAATTGAGTATGTATGAGAGAACACAGCTTCTAATAGGGGAAAAAGCCATCGAAAAACTTAAGGATAGTAAAGTAGCCATTTTCGGTATTGGTGGAGTAGGTTCTTTCTCTGCAGAAGCCTTGGGAAGATGCGGAGTTGGAAATCTTGTGCTGATAGATTATGATACAATCAATGTCACAAATATTAATAGACAACTTCATTCTACTACGAAAACAGTGGGCAGATACAAGGTGGATGTTATGCGGGAAAGGCTTCTAGAAATAAATCCACATATCAAGGTAACTGCTATTAATAGAAAATACCATCATGATATTGCTGATGAAATAATAAAAAAAGACTATGATTATATAATAGATGCAATTGATATGATTTCTGCAAAGATAAGCCTTATAGTGACGTCCATAAATAAGGGTATTCCTATTGTTAGCTCCATGGGAGCCGGTAATAAACTTGACCCTACGAAATTTGAAGTAACAGATATTTATAAAACTGAAATGTGCCCACTGGCTAAAGTTCTAAGATATGAGCTAAGAAAGCATGGTATAAAAAAACTTAAAGTTGTTTATTCAAAGGAAAAACCCATTAAAACCACAATGAAGATGCCGGAAAATCCATCAAAAAATGTACCAGGCAGTATTTCATTTGTGCCATCAGTTGCTGGACTTATACTTGCTTCGGTAGTTGTAAATGATATTATTAAGGATATCATTTAAATAGATATTGACATAAGGATTATATAGTATATAATTATATTATATACGGGTAGGGGGTATTAAGAATTGAAAACGATTGATAAAGAGGAACGAAAGCTAGCTATATTAAGCAGACTAAAAAAAGTTGAAGGCCAGGTTAAAGGAATACAAAGAATGGTTGAAGAAGACAAATGCTGTGGAGATATAATGATTCAGATATCCGCAGTTAGATCAGCCATCAATAAAATTGGTGGTCTTATGCTGGATGGCTATATAAAAGAATGTATACCTGAGGCTTATAAAAGAAGTGATGCTTCAGATGAAAGGCTAGACGAGTTGATAGATACTATAGTTAAATATGTGAAATGAAGGTAGATTTTATGAAAGAGATTGGCAGAATTATAGAAGTAAACAATGATACTGCAAAAGTACTGATAGCTAGACATGCCGCATGTGGTGATTGTGGTGCATGTCAAGTTGGAAGAGAAAATTTAAATATGATTCTTACTGCAGAGAACACTATTAATGGAAACCCAGGTGATACGGTAGAAATAGAATTAAAGACCGAAAATTTTCTTTTTGCCAGCTTTATAATGTATGGGATACCGTTGCTTGGATTAATTATTGGCCTGTTAGGAGGATATTATTCCGGAGGTGCTTTAGGATATGATGAGAGTAAGTCTCAGGTGATTGCAGCAGTATCAGGCCTGTTAATATTAACTATGAGCTATCTAGGAATAAGGTTTAATGAATCAAAGATAAAAAATATGCATAAATTCAAACCTGTTCTTATTAGAATTGTAAGAGATTAAAATATTGGAAGGAGTATAACAATGAGTGATAAAGTAAAGGCTGTAAATGAAAGTATGTTTAATAGTGAAGTGTTAAATTCAGATAAACCCGTATTGGTAGATTTCTGGGCAGCATGGTGTGGTCCATGCAGAATGGTATCTCCAGTGATTGACCAATTGGCTAATGAATACAGTGAGAAGATTAAAGTTGTCAAGGTAAATGTAGACGAGAATCCAAATTTAGCTTCTCAATACGATATAATGAGCATACCTTCAGTATTTCTATTTAAGAATGGAAAGAAGGTTGATGGGTTAATTGGGGTAAGACCTAAACAAATGTTTGAATCAATGATTAATAAACATATATAAAATGGCGTAATGCCATTTTATTTGTTTGTGAATGGCAAACAATTTATAAAATTTATATTTTTTGCTATGATTCTTATGGCTAAAAATATATAATATTATCAGAAATACAAAAGGAGGTATATCATGGAACTGGAATTAATTCGGAAAGTAGACTCTGAAATTGCAGAAGTAATAGAAAAAGAACTCAATAGACAGAGAGGAAATATAGAACTTATAGCCTCTGAGAATTTTGTAAGTCCTGCTGTGATGGCGGCTATGGGAACTATACTAACAAATAAATATGCTGAAGGTTATCCAGGTCGCAGATATTATGGAGGTTGTGAAGAAGTTGATATAGCAGAGAATCTAGCTAGAGAAAGATTGAAAAAACTCTTTAATGGAGAACATGCTAATGTGCAGCCCCACTCAGGAGCTAATGCAAACCTGGGAGTGTACTTTTCAGTATTAGAACCAGGTGATGTGGTATTGGGTATGAACTTATCCCATGGAGGCCATTTAACCCATGGAAGCCCAGTGAATATATCCGGTAAGTATTACAAGTTTGTAGCTTATGGTGTAGATGAGAACACTGGATTAATAGATTATGAAAAAGTAAGGCAAATTGCTAAGGAAAAAAAGCCTAAGTTGATAGTAGCCGGTGCTAGCGCTTATCCTAGAGTAATAGATTTTAAAAAGTTCAGGGAAATTTCTGACGAGGTAGGAGCAATGTTGATGGTTGACATGGCTCATATAGCAGGTTTAGTAGCAGCAAAGCTGCATCCAAATCCAGTAGATTATGCAGATTTTGTTACAACCACCACTCATAAAACCCTTAGAGGTCCGAGGGGAGGAGCTATAATATGTAAAGAAGAATTTGCTAAAGCTATAGATAAGGCTATTTTCCCAGGAATACAGGGAGGACCCTTAATGCACATTATTGCGGCAAAAGCAATATGCTTTAAAGAAGCTATGAGTGATGATTTTGCTGGTTATCAGAAACAAGTAATAAAGAATGCTCAAGCTCTGTCTCAAGCACTACAGGACGAAGGATTCAATCTAGTATCAAATGGTACTGATAATCATTTGATGCTAGTAGATCTTAGAAATAAAAACATTACAGGTAAAGATGCAGAGCATTTATTAGATGAAGTTGGTATTACAGTAAACAAGAATACAATTCCTTTCGACCCTCAAAGTCCTTTTATCACGAGTGGCATTAGAATTGGAACTCCTGCTGTTACTACAAGAGGATTCAAAGAAGATGATATGGTTGAAATAGCAAGAATTATAGCTCATATAATAAGTAAACCTGATGACATTGAAGCAACTAGAAAAAGAGTAAGGGCGCTCACAGATAAATACCAACTATACTAATAAATAAAGTGTTTGGTAGACCTGTTAAATATTGATATAATAAGAAGTAGGATTGTCCTACTTCTTTTGTTTTGAAACTAGATGTTTTAATGAATCTGATGAGGTGTTATAAATGGGTCTAAATATGCTTTATAAGTCTATATTAGAGACCATTATAGAGAATATTGATGCGGGCATACATGTTGTTGATAACGAAGGGAAGACGATTTTTTATAATTCTATAATGGGCGAACTTGAAGGATTAGATATTGATGAGGTCATGGGTAAAAATATACTGGAGATATTCCCTAGTCTCACTGAAAACACAAGCACTATACTTACAGTTTTGAAATCCAGAAAAGCTATTTATAATAAAAGTCAATCCTATCTTAATAACCATGGTAAACAGATAAAGACAATAAATAGTACAATACCTTTTAAAATATCTCCCGACAAATATGGTGCTGTTGAAATTGCAAAGGATATTACAAAGGTTAAAGAGTTATCTGAGAAAGTACAGATATTACAGCAAGTGTTAGTTGGAAAGGAATCCAACAAGGATAATATCAAAGGCTATACTTTTAAGTCTATCATTGGGGAAGATGATGATTTTTTAAATACTGTAGCTCTTGCTAAAACTGCAGCAAAATCCTCCTCAACAGTATTGATTTATGGTGAGACAGGCACAGGAAAAGAATTATTTGCTCAAAGCATTCACTATGAAAGCACCAGAAGCAGTAAGCCTTTTATTGCACAAAACTGTGCTGCCATACCAGAGTCTCTTTTAGAAGGTATTTTGTTCGGAACTGTAAAGGGAAGCTATACTGGTGCGGTTAACAGGCCTGGATTGTTTGAACAGGCTCATGGAGGCACCCTTCTATTAGATGAAATTAATTCAATGGGGCTTCAACTTCAAGCAAAACTTCTCAGAGTACTTCAGGAAGGATATATTAGAAGAGTAGGAGGGCTTAACGATATACCATGCGATGTAAGGATTATAGCTACAACAAACGAAGAGCCTGAAAAATCTGTAGCCTCAGGAGCATTAAGAAAAGACTTATATTATAGATTAAATGTGATATATCTAAAGATACCTCCATTAAGAGAGAGAAGGTCTGATGTACTGCTTTTATCTGAGTATTTTATAAAGAAATTCAATACTGTCCTGAAAAAAGATGTATGGGATATTTCCAATGAAGTAAAAAATGCTTTTATGAACTATGATTGGCCAGGCAATGTAAGAGAATTAGAAAATTGTATAGAAAGTGCTATGAACATTGTAACAAAGGATCATATGCTTAAGCCCCATCATTTCTCTAATATGAAACCAATATTTAATAACAGTAAGAGCAATACTAACTATCGGTTGTTAATACATGAAGGAAAGAGTCTTGACGGGATTTTAGAAAGTATTGAAAAAGAATTGATAATAGACGCTTTGAAGGAGTGTTCCTTTAACATTACAAAGAGTGCTAATAAACTAGGAATAAAAAGGCAGAATCTTCAACACAAAATTAAAAAATACAAAATAAGGATAGAAAGCTAGTCTATCCTTATGAACAATGGTTTTCTCTTCTTAAATATGCAGTAGTATTTATAACCTAAGGATTTTAATAAATCCAGGACTTCTGTGAAACCATAACCCAAGTCATCGGGTCTGTGAGCATCAGAGCCAATAGTTATTATTTCACCACCTAAGTTTTTATATAAAACTAGTATTTCTGTCAAGGGGTGGAAAGAGGATAGCCCATACCTCTTTCCTGAAGTATTGATTTCTATTCCTTTGTCATTGATAATCAGAGTCTTTAATATATCAGCAATGTAATCCTTATATAAATCAAACTGAAAATCTCCTTCTCCATTATTCAAATATCTTCTAACAACATCTATATGACCTAGCGAATCAAAATCTTTGAAAGAAATAATTGATTTTTTTAAATCCCCAAAATAGGCTAATATACCTTCATGATTATTTCTGCCTTGCAAGAAATCACCCTTATAAAGTTCCTTTTTATCTACTACATGGATGGAACCCAATACAAAGTCAATGTCTGGTTTAGATGAGAAAACAGTGTTTTTTTTAGAGAGATGTGGTTGCATTCCAAGCTCAATGCCTTTATAAATCTCAATCTTATCATTATACCTTAAGATTAAACTATCTATTTCATTGCTATACTTTTCATAATCAAAAACCTCAGTATTATCTGGATAATCAATGTCTATATGATCTGTAAAACATATTCCTTTTAAGCCTTTAGTTATTGCACTATCACAGATGTTTTTCGTTGTAGACCAAGGATATGAATCATTTGAATATATTGAATGAATGTGTAAATCGTACAATTGTATTCTCCTTTACTCTCTTATTAATTATTAATTCAACAAATATATTGTATGATTAATATTATAAAAGATCAAATAATTAAGAAAAGCAAATATATTTGCTATAAAGCAAATATATTTGCATATGAAATAATTTGTTTGAAAATTATGAAGATAAATTATGCAATAATCATTGAAAATATTGTTAAATTACAATAAATTATAAGAGAGTAAAGGAGAATACAATTGTACGATTTACACATTCATTCAATATA